>JBKJUN010000903.1:0-8804 GCA_046590555.1 Bryobacter sp.
TGGTGAGGTGGCGCTTCTTGCGCGCGACATCCATGTCATGGCCGAATTTATCCAGCGAACGCAGCAGGCGGGGAGACACTGGATCGGACATGGGCTTGGCAGATTTAATAAAACATATATGGCGCATTATGTCGTTTAAAGAGTCGTATATGTTGTATTATTTTGAAGTGGCGCGGCTGTTGGCGCCGGCGCACACCTTGGTTCTGAACGCTCTGGATTCCCGCCGACGCGGGAATGACGGCTACCGCCGCGATCGTCGTTCCCGCGCAGGTGGGAACCCAGGGCGCCCTGGTTCTGAACGCTCTGGAAGGCATGCAGGCAGTCGGCCAATGCGTTCGACGGTGGGGGGCTGTACGAAGAATTGGACAAAAGTCCTATTTTGTCAAAAATTTCCCGATGGACAAAGTCACGGCATCCGAAGCAAAGCAGGCGTTTGGCAGTGTTCTTGCGCGCGCGGCGGTGTCGCCCGTGGCCATCGAAAAGCACGGGAAAGTCGTCGCCGCCATGGTTTCGCCGGCGTGGCTCGAGCGCTCGCAGCAGTGGGACGAGCGTACGCACGCCAGGCGAGAACAAAAGGCGGTGGAGCAGGGCCGGCTGATGGCACACCAGCGCGTCGCGATCGCGTTGCTGTCGCTGCCTGAACCGGGGCGGCGCAAGCTGCTGCAGGTGGCCCGGCGCGAGGTGCAGCGCTGGCAGGAGGGCCAACTGTGCAGCCGCGACTACATCGACCGATGGAACGAATGGCTGGCTCTGCCGAAGGCCCAGCTTGTGGAGCGCATGTGCTCCGATGCCGGCGGCTGGGGCCAGGCCATGCGCCAGAATTCGCCTTTCACCATTCTTCAGGGATGAATGCCGATTCGCTGTTCGCGCTGCTGTCCGAGGCGCGCAGGCTTTGCGGGCACTCGGACTATGTTGTCATCGGCAGCCTCTCGGTGCTGGGCATGGCGGAGGTCACCGCCATCCCGGAAGACATGACGATGTCGATCGATGCCGATTGCTGGACCTTGAACGATCCTGCACGCATTGACGATCTTCGGCCCGCTCTGGGTGAAGGCAGCGACTACCAGCGGGCGCACGGCATTTACCTGAACCCCGTCGATCCGAAGTTGCCCACCTTGCCCGCCGGCTGGGAAGCGCGATTGATCCGGGTGGCCAGGGACGGCGTGGTCGCGCACTTTCTGGAGCCGCACGACGCCGCGGTCTCCAAGCTGGCGCGCGGCGAGGAGCGCGACCTGCGCTGGGTCCGCGCCGGCGCGCGCGCCAGCATCCTGTCGCTTGCCACGGTGGCACTGCGAATGAAGACCGCGGATTTCTACGACGCCCAGGAGAAGGCATCGGCCATGGCGATGCTGGGGCGGTTGAAGCGGAGGCGGACATAGGCCATGCTGAAGCAACACATCTCCACGTTGACGATCCAGACCCCCGGCCGCGGCCTGGTCGAGATCACGGCGCAAGTCCGCGCCGCGGGTCGCCAAGTGAGTTGGCTTGCTACTTAAGTTATAGCGACGAGCGACCACGGGGTGCTGATCGCAGGCCGGCTGGTCGCTAACTCTCTTGCCCAAAGCCGCGCGATCTTCGATGATCGCGAGCAAAGAAGACAACCAAGGGGAAGAGTGCAGTGGCAGTCCTGATACCGGCGTTGGGTTCGTGCGTGCATCGCATGACCTCGGGCGAGAAGCGGCTGGCGGAGCGGCTGGAGCAAAAGCTCGACGACGACTACATGCTCTGGTACGACGTTCCGGTCGGGCCCAAGCAGACGCACCCGGACTTCGTCGTCATCCATCCGCGCCGGGGCCTGTTGATCCTGGAGACCAAGGACTGGCGGCTGGAAACCATCGTCAAGGCCGGCAAACAGGCCTGGGACATCCTGCCCGATGGCCGGCCCAAGACGGTGATCAACCCATTGCAGCAAGCCAGGCACTGCGCGATCCAGGTGATCAACGCCCTGGAGCGCGACCCGCAACTGGTTCACCCCGACGGCCCGCACCAAGGCAAGCTCGCGTTCCCCTGGGGCCACGGCGTCGTCTTCACCCGAATTACCCGCAAGCAGTTCGACGACGCCGGCCTGGCCGAGGCCATCGAGCCGCACTACGTCATCTGCAAGGACGAGATGACCGAGGCGGTGGAGGCAGAGGCCTTCCAGCAGCGGCTGTGGAACATGTTCCCGCACGCATTCGGCAAGGCGATCTCGCTGCCGCAACTGGAACGGGTGCGCTGGATCATGTTCCCGGAAGTGCGGGTGCTGCCACCGCAGGGCGCGCTGTTCGACGACGACAAAGACGATCTGCCCGACCTCATGCGGGTGATGGACCTGCAGCAGGAGCAGCTTGCGCGCAGCATGGGCGACGGGCACCGCGTCATCCACGGTGTGGCCGGGTCGGGCAAGACCATGATCCTGGGCTACCGGGCCGAACTCTTGGCCAAAACGTCATCGGCCAAGCCGATCCTGGTTCTTTGCTACAACGAGCCGCTGGCAGTGAAGCTGGAAGCGATGTTCACGGCCAAGGGGCTGGCCGATCGCGTGCATGCGCGCAACTTTCACAAGTGGTGTCGCCAGCAGCTCAAGACCTACAACCAGGACATTCCGCAAGGGCAGGGCGGCGACGTGTTCGACCGTATGGTGGACAACGTCATCCGCGGGGTGGAGCGCAAGCACATCCCTTCGGCCCAATACCAGGCGGTGCTGATTGACGAGGGCCACGACTTCCAGCCGGCATGGTTCAAGCTGGTGACGCAGATGCTGGACGAGCAGACCAACAGCCTGCTGGTGCTGTACGACAGCGCGCAGAACATCTACGGCAAAAGCAAGAAGAGCCGCAACTTCAGCTTCAAGAGTGTCGGCATCGATGCGGCCGGCCGAACCACCATCCTGCGCATCAACTACAGGAACACCAAGCAGATCCTGCAAACCGCAAACCTGGTCGCCGCCGAATTCCTGACACCTGATGCGCAGGACGAGGACGGAACGCCGATGGTGCAAGCGGTGAGCTGCGGACGCGATGGACAGGCGCCGCTGATCGTGCGGCTGCCCACGCCGAGGGAAGAACTGATGAAGATCGCCGACCTGCTGGCCAGCGCGCACCAGGAGGGCCACGCCTGGGGCGACATGGCCATCCTCTGCCGCCGCTACGCCGTGATGGACGACTGCGCCCGCGTGCTCAAGTCGCGCGGTCTACCGCACAAGGTGCGCCACAAGTCAGGCGACTTCGACCCGCTGGCCGACACCATCAAGGTGATGACCATGCATGCGAGCAAGGGACTGGAGTTCCCTGTGGTTGCGCTGGCGGGCGTGGGGCAGATGCCGGAGGCGGGTGAAGATTCGGAGGACGAGGCCAAGCTGTTTTACGTCGCGGCGACGCGGGCGACGCACAGGTTGGTGGTGGGGGTGAGTGGGGACGGGGCGTTTGGGAAGGCGCTGCATGCCAGCACAGCTTGACTGGGCGACAGCGGCGCAGCACGAGGTCGCGTCCGAAAATCGGCGCTGAACGGAAGCGGCGTAGCCCTACGCGCCAATAGCTGGTGCAGATTGTGACACCCGCTAATTTGGCTGTTTGCACGCTCCTTGAATAACGGATTGATTTGTGAACAGAGAGGGAACATCTAGATGGCTTCAGTAAAATCAGTAATCGAAAATAAACAAACTTCTGAATCACGCAAGGAGTTGTTAGCAGCTATTGACGCAATCGCAGCGCGCGGCGGAATCACAAGGGATAAGGCGATCACCGCTTGGTATGCGTCCGCACTTTTGGGGATCGACGAGGATGACGCGATTGACGCTGCCTCTGTCGATGGGCCTGAGGATGCTGGCTGCGACTTTATATATGTTGACGATGATCAAGAAACAATCTACGTTCTGCAAGGGTATGTGTCAGATCGCCCTGAAAGGGCATCCGGTATTAAAAAATGGAATGCGCTTGTCGCAGCGGTATCCAACATTAAAGACCCTATTTCGTTTAAGCATTCGGGCCGCAACGATATCTACGATCGGCTGATTGAAACTGACTACGAACACTATTCGCAAGTCTTTGGCCTCGTTACGTTAGCAGCGAAGTCGGATCAAATTGCACGTCAACGTGAGTCGACTGTGCGATCACGGACATACGGTCCGGCCACCACATTTTTTTATGAGCACCAGGACACTCTTTATGACAAGTACCTGATCGCGAGAACGGCACATCGAACAGTGCCGGAAGACACGCTTGTCTTCAGTAGTGACTTGTCAGAGATAAAAGGCGGCTTCGGCCACGCCATTATAGGATCTGTCGCGGCGAGCGAACTTTCCAGACTTTACGGTAAGTACCCCGCACAATTATTTGAAGGTAACGTCAGGCTTTTCATTGGACAGCGTAAAGGGGGAATAAATGAAAAGATCATCGAAACTGCAACCAATCGTCCGTCCGAGTTTTGGGCACTGAACAACGGGATCACAATCGTTGCGGAGACTTTCGAACGCCAGAATACTCATAAGTACAAGCTTCGACATTTCTCCATCGTGAATGGGTGCCAGACAACGGTGAGTCTGGCCAAGGCCATTGAGCTATCCGATGATGCAGCTAAGGCGCAAGTACTGGTTAGAGTAGTGGGTGCGAAGACCGCTCTGCTCACGGACATTGTCAGGTACAACAACACGCAAAACCCAGTAAAGCTATCCGCCGTAAGGCTCTTGGATCCAATTCAAGAGGCGCTACGTGCATCGTTTAGTTCAATTGGCTTTTCGTACGCACCTAAGCAAGAGGGCGCGCGCTTGATAAAGAGCTCGAAGCGTATTGATCTCGAGCGCGCCGCACAGTACTTGGCCGCGATGTCGGAGGAAACGATTCTCGATGCTGTGCGCAGAAAGACCGAACTGTTTGATAAGGCATATAAGTCGGTCTTTCCTAAAGGACTTCATCCAGAGAAAGTGTTTCTCGCCTGGCTCTTGGCGGAGCAAGTTGAGATCGAACGCGCTTCGCTATTGAAAGCAAACGATGATCCGACAGATCTTGTAATGAAGGCAATCTTGGGCATTCATGGTACGCCTTGGGGAATATATGTTGCTAACACTCTGATAGACCAGACAGGTTCCGATCTGTCGAAGTTGACCCTGAAAAAAATGAACAGTCCAGACTTTAAGAATGCGATCGCCAAGTACGCAAAGAAGGCTATGGAGCTGTATTCAGAACTTGCTGTGAATATTGTGAGTTCCGGCGAAGAAGACTCAACTACTCGTAACGAATTGCGGACGAAACCTTTTCTTGACAAGTTAAAGCGGAATCTTGGGCTGCGCATGGCCAAGTCGTCTACTTGGAAACTTCCGAAACTGCAAAGTGTTGCCGTGACGTCGTGACTGCTCCCACTGAGCCGTAGCAGTCTAGATTCCAGAAAGTCCGTCGGCGCAGCTAGTTTGTGGGAATTGACTTTTAAGGGAACAATAAAATGAAGACAAATAAGAAGCCGTTTCCGTTGTCCAGCGTGTCCGCTGCCAACGGAATTCGACTGCGTATCGATACAAATCCAGACTTCCAGCGCCCTGCAGTTTGGTCAACTTCACAGAAGCAACTACTGGTTGACTCAATACTGCGAGAATATGACGTTCCGAAGATGTACTGGCGCAAGCTGTCTAGCAAACCAGAGAAATATGACGTGGTGGACGGTCAGCAACGTCTGAGGGCCATTTGGGGTTTTGTGGATGGCGACTTTTCGCTTCCCGTCAATGCCGAGCCAGTCGACGAACATGCAATTGCGCGTTGCAATTATGACAACTTGCCAGACGATCTGCGCATTCGCTTCGACACCTACTCTCTCGACGTAGTGGTACTGGAAGACACCGATGAGAACGAAGTGCGCGAGATGTTCTTGCGGCTACAAAATGGAACATCACTGAAAGCTCAGGAAAAGCGCAATGCGATGCCTGGCAAGATGCGTGACTTTGTCAGGTTACTTACGGACCACGCATTCTTCAAGCGCGTCGGCTTCGCGAATACACGCTTCACGCATGATCATGTCGCTGCACAGTTAGTGTGCCTGGAAATGGCCGGAAGTCCCGTTAACGTAAAGGACGGTGACCTCAATCGGATGTACAAGGAGCAGGTCCAGTTCGACGTAGCTGGAAAGCACGCCAAGGCAGTGCAGCGAACCTTGGCGAATTTGGCAGAAGTCTTCCCGGATCTCACGCCGGAATTGGAACGCTATAACGTTATCGCGCTCTATTGCGTTTTTGCTGAACTGCAGCGTGCGTATGTAGTGGCCGACATCAAGGCTGACTTGCGGAACTGGTTTTTGGACTTTGAATCTCGGCGCCGCGTGCAAGAAGCACTCGACGAGGAGCATGCTGAGCCGGAGTGGGTTTCTTACAAGGAGAAAATTAGCCACAGCACGGACGCGCAAGACTCAATTCGGGCGCGCCTTGATTTTTTGATGCGGGACCTATTGATTCGATTTCCCGCTCTTCGCCTGAAAGACAATCAGAGAGATTTCACGCATGTTCAGAAGCTCGCCGTGTATCGAAGGGACCTACAAATCTGCCAGGTTCGCGTGAGGTGCGATGGCATCAAAGTTGAGTGGGATGCTTGGCACTGCGACCACAAGAATGCTTGGTCAAAGGGGGGGCAAACCACGGTCGAAAACGGGCAGGTGGCGTGTCCGGCCTGCAATCTGTCTAAGGGAGCAGATTGAATGTCTTCCCAGGCATACCCAAAGCTAGACGCGCACCCCCAGGTCCGAGCGCATGCCGCACCAAGGGTTCGTCACGAGTCGGTCTCACCGCCGCGCAAACAGCGGCTGCTCGAAATGCGCCACGGGAATGGCGCGCCCCGCGATGCAGACTTCCCTGAACTGGTAGAGAAAAGCCGCCGTCGGTGCGGCGATCCTGTGCTGCTGCTCCACAGACCAGGGGCAGCGAAGCCGCGCCGCAAAAGCCCGCGCGGATCGAACTGATGTTGGCGTCGCCCACCGCGACTTTCACCACATTGAAGTTATATCTTCAAAAGTGCCATCACTGATGTAAATTTTACCAGGGTGAAGTCATATGCCCGTTGTCACTGTTCGCAACCTGCCCGAAGCAACACATCGACGTGCGTTGAAATTGCGCGCTGCCCAGCACGGGCGCAGCACGGAAGCCGAAATCCGGGACATCCTGGAGCAGCAGGTGCTGCCAAAGGCTCGGGTCAGGATCGGCTCCGAACTTGCGGCATTCGGCAAGCGCCTCGGGGGTATCGACCTGAAGATCTCACGCGACCTGACCCCGACGGAGCCCGCTGATTTCAGATGATCATCCTTGACACTAATGTCGTGTCAGAGCCGATGCGGCGCAAGAGCGACCCAGCCGTAGCGGCGTGGCTCGATCAGCAAGCAGCCGAGACGCTCTATCTCACGTCCACGAGCCTGTCGGAGCTGCTGGTCGGCATCGCCGTGCTGCCGAAGGGCAAGCGAAGGGAAACGCTTGATGCCGCTTTGAGCGATTTGCTGGACGTGCTCTTCGAATCGCGCATCCCGCCGTTCGATCGAACGTCCGCCAGCGCTTATGCGCGTGTCTTCAGCCGCGCGCGGACGAAGGGCCAGGTGATCTCAGTGGCCGACGCCCAGATCGCCGCCATCGCAACGGTCCATGGGTTCATTGTCGCAACAAGGAATACCTCGCCTTTCATTGCAGCGGGTGTCCGCGTCATCAATCCGTGGATTGAGGGATAGGGCGCAGCTGTCGTCCGGGTGCTGAAGTCTGACGTTGACCATCATCCCGCGTTGCCCGCCTTGCGCGCACACTTCAGCTTGCCTGTCCTTCGTTTATAAACGATAATTTCCCATGTTCGTCGTTCGCCACTACCTGACGCACGACCAGAAGGACGTGTTTCACGAGTGGTTGAAGAAGCTGCGCGATCCGTTGGCAATGAGCCATGTGGTTCGCCGGGTGAACAGACTGGCCGAGGGAAACTTTGGCGACCACAAGTTTTGCCGCGATGGTGTGTGGGAGCTGCGCGTGGACCAGGGCGCTGGCTATCGGGTGTACTACGCGATGGCCAGTGGCATCGTGGTTTTGCTGCTGTGCGGCGGCGATAAGGGCGCCCAGGACGCCGACATCGAGCGTGCCGTGGGATATTGGAAAGACTGGCAAAGGAGGCACTAGCAATGAAAGACCGCGATCACGACGAAGCAATGGCGGAGTTGTTCAAGGACGACCCGGCCTTCGCAGCTGAGTACCTGAATCAGATTCTTCAAGACGGCGAGCCCGCCGATTTGCTGGTGGCGTTGCGCCAGATGGCGGAAGCCCACGGCGGTGTACGCGCCCTGGCCAAGGAAACGGAGCTCAACGCAACGCAGCTCTACCGCACCCTGTCGCCTCAAGGCAATCCCGAGCTACGCAGCTTGGCGGCAGTACTCAGTGCGCTGGGGCTGCGCCTGGCGGTGCAGCCTGCGCAGAGTCCACGCGCCGGCTGAGAAGCAGTTAAACAGGCGAACCCACAGCCAAATCACCGCCAAGCTCATGCGACGCCCTGGCGTTGGGGTCGAAGTCGAACGCATTGAGCCTGGCCACACTTCGCAAGTACGCGGAAGCATGCGGGAAGGCGCTGGTGTTGAAGCTCTCGTAGCCTCACCGCCGCGCAAACAGCGGCTGTTCGAAATGCGCGACGCGCGTCTCCCGCCCCGCGATGCAGACTTCCCTGAACTGGTAAAGAAAGGCCGCCGTCGGTGCGGCGATCCAGTGCTGCTGTCCCACGGGCATGCGCAGGACAGGGTGCTCACTGTCATCGATGGCGTCCAGCAGGGGCGCGTCGGCACGCATGAATTCTTCCAACGGAATGCGGTGGATGCTGGCCACCTCGGCCGGG
>JBKJUN010001052.1:0-9373 GCA_046590555.1 Bryobacter sp.
CTCGCCCATTCGCTCAATCCGCCTCTCAATCGGCTCCAGCGATTCCGGCGCATTGGCAGGTGAAACCAACTTCTTCGGGTGCGGATGAAAGGTCAACACAGTTGGCTTCAACCAGCGATCAGCCGCAATCTGCTGACACCGTTTGAGCACCTGTCGGTGCCCTTCGTGCACTCCATCGAAATTTCCAATAGCCACTGCGCTCGGGCCAAAGTCTGCCGGCAGATCGTCCAGATTCCAGTAAACTTTCGTCTCAGCATTTTTTGGCACTGCGCTCATCGCCGGCGCAGCGCCAACCGAGATCTCAAGCCCGTCATAAGCAAGCCTCACATGCGGCGGCAAGAGCCGCTCAGTGCGAGAATGCGGCAGATCGTGACAGATGTGCGTCAGATAAGCTCTTTGTGGCCTCAACCGCTCAATGTTCTGCAGACTGCGGGCAATGTGTGAATGCGTAGGATGCGGCTTATAGCGAAGCCCGTCCACAAACAACACGTCTAAATTCTCAAGCAACGCCAAACTCGATTCGGGAATCAGATTGTGATCCGTTAAATAGGCCGCTGAGCCGAATCGGTAGCCAGTACTGCGGCCCTTGCCGTGGTGCAGCGGAATAGGTTGGATCTTCAACCCGCCCACCTCAAACGCTTCAGTGTCTATTTCCGTCATCACCAGCTTGGGCTTGGTCGATTGCGTCGGTGCATCTGAAAACGCATACGAATAGATACGCTCGACAACCTCGATCACATCCCGCGTGGCAAAAATCGGAATACTCTCACGCTGCATGAAATTGAAAGGCCGCACGTCATCCAGCCCCAAAATATGGTCGGCATGAGCATGCGTCAACAGGATCGCATCGATTCTCGGCAAGGCAGACCGCAAAGCTTGCTCGCGAAAATCAGGCCCAGCGTCGATCAAAACAACTTTTCCGTCAAACTGCACTGCAATGCTCGGTCGCAGCCTTCTGTCTCGAGGGTCGGCACTCCGGCAAACACGGCAAAAGCAACCAATCATGGGCACGCCCACACTGGTCCCAGATCCCAAAACAGTAATGCGAACCGATTGCGACAAGTCTCTTACTTCTGTTCCCCAGCAATCGCCTGAATGTATCGAAACCGTAGCTCCGTAAGCGAATTCTCAAGCATCCGCTTTTCTTCCAGCGTCAGGTTTCCCTTCGTCTTTTCTTCAAGTACTCCCAGCAGATCAATCGAATGCTTCGCATAAACCAGATTCGGTTTTTGCTGCTCTTCGCCTTCTGTACCCGGCATCGCGAACATCCCCAACTGCATCTGAGCTTGCATGATGAAAGACGCGATGAGGAATTCGAAACTTGCCGGTGGCGGGGTGGCCTCGTTTTCACTCATATTTCACCAGTGTAGCGAAGCAATCGCTAAGGCGCTAAACTGTCGGCAATATGTGGCCAGCCCGCCTGCTTCTAACTCTTCTTGTAATCTCGCTCCTCACGGCGCAATCCAAGCGCCCCATGACATACGCCGATACTGACTCTTGGCGATCCCTCTCAGGGCAAAAGCTCTCTCCTGCCGGAAACTACCTCGGCTACGCTTTATACCCACAGGACGCAGACGGTGAAGTGGTCATTCGCAACCTCGCCACCAACGTCGAAATCCGTGAGCCCGCCGGGTTGCGCCCTCCTCCACCAGCCCCTGACCCGGAGCGTGAAGGCCCTCCGGTCCAGCGCACCAGCCTGATCGCTTTCTCTCCAGACGCCAAATACGTCGCCTTCTCCACATTTCCCAAGAAGGGCGTTGACAAGGACAAAACTGGCCTCGTGCTCATCGATCTCACCACCTCAAAAGCCACTCGAATTGAAGACGTCAAATCCTATCAATTCCCATCTGAAGCCACATCCGTAATTGCATACCTCAAGGACGACAAGGACAAGACTCTCGTCCTCTTCCGCTTCAGCGACGCTGCAGAAAAAACCCTGACAGGCGTCACCGACTACGCCCTCAGCAAAGATGGCCTCTCGATGGCGTTCGCAACCGCTGACGGCGTCAATGCGATAAACACTTCCAGTTGGGATAGTACCCCTGTGCCACTAGTTAGCACAAAAGGCAAATACTCCAAATTCACCTGGGATGAGAGGCAAACTCAATTAGCCTTCCTCTCCGCCGATAGCGTCTACCTCTGGGACCGCAAACCCATCGCCGCAAGAGCAGTTGTAACCAAAGGCATCACCGACCGTGGCACGCTCAGCTTCTCCCGTGACGGTGCCCGCCTTTTCTTCCCCACTGCTCCCGAAAAGCTGATTGTCAAAAAAGAAGAAGGCCCCAAGGTGAACTACGACCTCTGGCACTGGAAAGACGAAGCAATCCAGCCTATGCAAAAGGTTCGCGCCGTCCAGGACCGCAACCGCAGCTACCGCGCAGTTCTGCACATTGCCGACGCAAAAGTGGTTCAACTGGCAAGCCCCGATCTCGCTGAGATCACCCCGAACGAAAGTGGCCTCTTCGCCTTAGGCGTTGACGATCGCGCCTACCGTTTGAGTGCTGATTACGAAGACGCTCGCGTCGCCGATCACTACCTGGTCAACACCCTCACCGGCGAGCGCAAACTCCTCGGCAAGCAACGCAACAGCAACTACGCCTGGTCGCCCGATGGCAAATTCGGCATCCGCTTCGACTCAAAAGACTGGCTCTGTCTCAACATCGCATCGGGCACAGAAGCCAACCTCACAAACGGTCTGGGCGCCGCCTTCGCCAACGAAGACTACGATTCTCCCGGCCGCGCCGGCCCCTACGCCGGTGCCTTCTGGACCCGCGACGGCAAGTCGCTCCTCCTCCATGACCGCTTCGACGTCTGGCAGGTCTCTCCCGATGGCCGCCTCGCCAAGAACCTCACCGACGGCGCCGGGCGCAAGCGCTCCATTCAGTTCCGCGTCGTCCGCACAGACCCCGAAGAACGTCAGGACGGTCTCGATCAAACGAAACCGATCCTGCTCCGCGCCGAGTCGCTGGAATCCCGTGAGACCGGCTTCTTCGTTGACACTGTCGATGGCTCAGCAGAGCCGCGTCAACTGATCTGGTCCAACAAGAACTACACTGCTCCAATCAAAGCCAAATCGGCCGACGTATTCATGCTCGCTGCCAGCACATTCCGCGAGTACCCAGACCTGCTAATCACCAACGCCGAGATGAAGTCATTTGCCAAAGTCACCGATGCCAATCCGCAGATGGCCGGCTTCAATTGGGGCACCTCAGAGCTGATGAACTTCCGCTCCACCGAAGGTCAGGCCCTTAAGGCAGCCGTCTACAAACCAGAAGGCTTTGACTCAACAAAAAAGTACCCGCTCATGGTCTATATTTACGAAAGGCTGAGCCAGAACGTAAACACCTTTAGCGAGCCTCGTCCCACCAACTCGATCAACATCCCGATCTATGTATCAAACGGTTACATCGTCGTCACGCCCGACATCGCCTACCGCGCCGGCTACCCCGGAGACAGCGCCATGGCTTGCGTCATGCCTGCTGTCCAGAAGTTGATCGAGCAGGGCATCGTTGACGAGAAGCGCATCGCCATCCAGGGCCACTCCTGGGGCGGCTATCAGATCGCTTACATGCTTACCCGCACCAACCTTTTCCGCGCTGCCCAAGCCGGTGCCGTCGTCACCAACATGTTCAGCGCCTATAACGGGATTCGTTGGGGCCCGGGCCGCCCCCGCCAATTCCAATACGAACGCACTCAAAGCCGCATCGGTGGAACCCCGTGGCAATACCCTTTGCGCTTCCTCGAAAACTCGCCGCTCTTCCGCACCGATCAGATCAAGACGCCAATCCTGACCATGCACAACGACGCCGACGACGCCGTGCCGTGGTACCAGGGGATCGAGTTCTATCTATCGCTGCGCCGCCTGAACAAAGAGATCTATCTCTTCAATTACAACGGCGAACCGCACAACCTGCGCATCCGCGCCAACCAGCGTCACTTCTCGGCCCGCATGTTCGAATTCTTTGAGTACTACCTCAAGGACGCGCCCAAGCCCGAGTGGATGGAGAAGGGCCGGCCCTTCCTCGAACGGGAACCAAACGGACCCAACCGCCCGGTCGCAAGCGACGACGAGCCCTAGATGCTTGCTCAACAAAGAGATGAGCCCCTGGCAAGGATCTACGGCCAGATGTTAAATCAAGTCGTCTACATCGAGGCCACAGCCTTGATCGCCCGCCTCCGCCTGGGTTCGCTGGTGGAGGTCGAACGGCTTGTTCTGCCCTTCATTAACGGCGATAAGGACAGCCTCGCGAAACTGACAGCAAGCCATCTCTCAGGACATCTCCTTTTCGATGAACTGCACAGGATCACCGCCAAAGGCGGTTATCGAGAGCGAGTCCTCGCTGCGGCGTCGCGCGCCGAATTCTCGATCTACAACGAAATGAGCGATGGCGTCTTCATGGGCTGCCCGATTCTGTCACGGGCTGGTCAAATCGAATCCGCAGTTGAACATTACGAGCAACTGGAAAAACTCTGCCTCCGCTCTGACGGCCTCTGGCGGCATTCGCCTTTGTGCGATGCGGCCTGGGGAAGAGGTAACGCCTTCCCTGCCCTCGGCATGGCTCTCACACTGGAATCCACTCCCCGCTTGCTACCCCAATTCCAGCGCCTCCTCACCACTCTGGCCAAGCACCAAACCCCCAACGGTCTCTGGCGTCAGGTCATCGATCACCCAACTGCATACGAAGAATTTAGTGCCACAGCCATGATCGGCGCAGCTATGCGCAAGGGTGTCCGCAACGGTTGGCTCAACCGGACCGCTTTCCAACCCGTCATCGACCGGGCGGCCAAAGCACTGGCCGCCCGAATCAGCCCCAACGGCGAATTGATCGACGTCTGCGAATCCACGGGCAAGCAAAAGACACTTGAAGACTATCTCAATCGCAAAGCCATCCGCGGCCGCGACCTCCGCGGTGGGGCCATGGCTCTTTACTTCGTTACAGAACCGAGATAGATTGAACACTGTTTGAATGGTAAGCAAACGGCGGGAGTAGTACCGGGAATCGCTGCGAGAGGATATCCTCTCAGCCGCCCGCCAGCTCTTTGCAATCCACGGCTTTGAAGCCACCTCCATGCGGGCCATCGCATCCAAGGTAGATTGCTCACCAGGAATCCTCTATCACTACTTCGCTGACAAGCAGGACATCATGGCCATGCTAGTCCGTAAAATGTTTGCCATCCTGCGCAACAGCCTGAGCGCAATCATGGTTAATACGGACTTGCCGGAAGCACGCATGCGTCGTGGACTTCGAGACTATATTGACTTCGGCCTGGCCCATCCACATCATTACAATCTGCTGTTTATCCATCCACTCTCGCTTCCGGCCTCAATGATTTCTTAAGCGTTCTCGACACCGAACGAGGTCTCCTTGATGCGGACTATCAGCGTTCCATCGCCCGCACCCAGGTGCTGGTTGAAAGCGTAGCGCTATACAAAGCGCTGGCTGGCGGCTGGCCGAACTAAATTTCCCTCCACATTTGAGCCTCCTCCATCGTCAAGATCTGCAGAGAGGCTCAAATGTCTTATTTCCTTTTACTGGTCCTGGCTCAACCAAACGCCGCTGACTTACTCGCCAAGGTTGACGAACATTACAAAAACATGAAGGTCTGCCACATAGAATCGGAATCCTATTCCAGTTCTCAAACTGACAACAACAGTTCCTGGAGCCGCTTTCGCTCCACCCTGATTCTGGAATCTCCCACTCGCCTGCGCTACGATAGCTCCGAACCCAATGGCAGTTATCAGGTAATCTCCGATGGCCGAACTCTGTGGCGTGCGGCGAAACATTTGCGGCAGTTTATTGCTTCGCCAATTTCTGGCCCCGTGCTTGATGTGAAGGACGGCGGCAACGAAGGCATGGGTGCCATTCAACGCCTGCGTAGCTCAATGCCAGGCTCACGTAAACGATCAGCGCGACGGCTGAAGGCAGAGTATCTGGAAGACGAGACGCTTCTCGACTCAGGAAACCCAGTCCGCTGCAAAGTGGTCGCTGCCGAATATGAACCAATTGAGTTGCAAACCAAAATCAATCGCAAGTACTGGATTGATCGTGAACGCCTGATTGTGTTGCAGGAGTCTGGATACTCTGTCGGTGCGCCAAACTTTATGCGCCCTTACGATACGTTCCGTTCGGAATCTTCGGCCACGCATAGCCACATTCACTTGGGCAAGATTCCGGCGAATCAGAACTTTCAATTCGACGCTCCATCCAACTTTGTTCAGGTCGACAAAATGGAAATCGGAATGAACAGGGCCAGGACTTTCGGAATGATCGGCAAACCCGCACCAGACTTCAAAGCCGGCACACTCGACGGAGTGTCGACGAGCCTTTCGGACTTTCGGGGCAAACTGGTTCTGCTCGACTTCTGGGCCACCTGGTGTGCACCCTGCCGTGATCAGATGCCCAAGATTGCGAAGCTTTACGAGCAAACGCGCGATCAGGGGCTGGTTCTATTGGGCATCAACGACGATGAGAGCATCGAAAAGCCCATTGAATACGTGAAGCAGCATGCTTACCAGTGGCTCAACCTTTTTGAGTCCAAGCCAGGCTCGATCCGAAGAAACTTCGCAGTAGACAGCATCCCAACATTAGTTCTGATCGACCGGGAAGGAAAAGTGATCGAGTATCAGCTTGGCTCGGGCAACGAGAGTGAGGAGAAAATTCGTGTTGCGCTTCGGAAACAAGGCTTGAAACTCGACTAAACTCGACAAATGCTCCTTTGCCCAGTCCGCGACTGCCAGCAGCCTCTCGTGCGCGAATCGCGACGGCTCGTCTGCTCCCGCGGGCATTCTTTCGATATAGCCCGCAGCGGCTATGTAAACCTGCTCCAGCCCCAGGACAAAAAGTCGAAAGACCCGGGTGACAGCGCAGCAGCAGTAGCCGCCCGCAGGCGCCTTCACGACCTTGGCGTCACCGTCCCACTCCTGAAAGCTATTGCCGATTTGCTCCAATTGCATCAAGATGACGTAGTCCTGGACGCCGGTTGTGGCGACGGCTTTTACCTGGGCAATCTCGACTGCCAGGCGCACGGCGTAGACATCTCGATCCCGGCAATCGATGCCGCCGCCAAACGTTACCCCTCCTGCGAGTGGATCGTCGCAAACGCTGACCGTGGCCTGCCCTATACAGACGGCAGCTTCTCGGTAGTGATGTCAATCACCGCACGCATGAATTCCAGTGAGTTCCGTCGAGTACTCCGCGAGGATGGACGGCTCTTGGTAGCCATCCCAGCCCCGGAAGATTTAATCGAGCTCAGAGGTGCCGGCCGCGAGCGAGTCGAACGAACCATTGAAGCCTTTGCAGCAGATTTCGAAGTGATTTCCACCTCACGCGCCAGCACTTCGGCAGACCTCGATGCAGCCTCCGTTGAAGACGTCCTGTTGGCTATCTATCGACCCATGCAATCTCAAGCAGCAGTGGCCTCAAAGGTCACCTTCAGCTTCGACCTGATTCTGATGCGTCCCCGCAGCGCTATCCTTAAGTCATGATTCGATTCGCCGCCGCCATCCTCAGTGTTTCGCTCCTCGGAGCCGCCGACATGACCGTCTATAAGACGCCTACCTGTGGTTGCTGCGCCAAATGGGTCGAGCTCGTTCGCGCTGCAGGCATCAAGGTCAAAGTGGTCGAGGTCCCAAGCACCGCAGCAGCCCGATCCAGCGCAGGCATCAAAGAAAAGTACGGCTCCTGCCACACAGGCATGATCAACGGATACGCCATCGAGGGGCACGTCCCAGTAGCTGACATCCAGCGACTGCTCAAGGAAAAGCCAAAAGCAAAGGGCCTCGCGGTCCCCGGCATGCCCATGGGCTCACCAGGTATGGAAGGCCCTTACAAGGACGCTTACTCTGTTCTTTTGATCACCGAAGAAGGCTCAACGGTTTTCCAAAAGTACGCCGGCTCGCGCTAAGCCTTCAAGACTCGCACGTCGCATCGGCTGTCGCTCCAGCGACTTTTCAAACATTTTTGCCGCGTCCGCCTTCTTCCCCATCTCAAGCAGAATCTCGCCAGCCAACTCATGGGACGGCTTGATAATATCTGGAGGCCCGCTCGGGCTTTCCTTCTCCTCAAGAACCGCAGCCTTGTTCAGCACCTCAACCGCCTCAGCAAGCTTGCCAGCCTTACGCATGGCCACCGCTTTCACAATCATCTGTTGCGCTTCAAAGCGTGCCGCCATCACAGATTGATCCTTTTGCACAGCAACCAGTCGCGCCTGTTCGATCTGATCGATCCAAGGCGCAATATCTTCACCTGATTCTGCCGCAGCCCAACCACGCGCAAATCCTTCAAGCGCACGAGGGGTTCCAGCCGGCAAATGCGCATGCGCATCGCCGCCCGCCCGGCGAATCGTAACCGGATCTGCAAAGGCCTCGGCAGCCCGATTCCAGGCACCCGTACTTACTACTAACATCGCACCCAGATCTGCCCAATACCGGTAAACTTCGCCATCTCCCTTGGAATCGATGATGTCCTGCTTCTTGGTCTCCCAAACCTTCCAGGCGTCGGCAGGACGTCCCATCTGTAAGTAGCCATAAGCAAGCCAATACTGGCTATGATAATCGCGCAACGACAAACTCAAATTCTTGCGCGTCTGCCAGGCAACAGAAGCAGCCCAGGACTTCTCGTTGGAAGCAATCGTCTCGGGCCACATCCCAAGTTGCAAAAAGATATGTGACGGCATGTGCAGCGCGTGGTGCGCCTCTGGGGCGATACTTGCATAACGGCGGGCTGCGGGCAGTGCCAGAATTGCATGCTTCGGATCGTCAAAGGCGTGAATGATGTAATGCGCCGCCCCAGGATGCTCCGGTTGCTTGCTGTAGACTTCGAGCGCAATTGCCCCAGCCTCAATCGACCGCTTAGTCGCAATTAACGACAGAGAATAAAACGTTGCCGCCTCAAGATCGTCCGGGTACTTGCGGAAAATCGCCCCCATCGCTTTGGCATAGGCTTTCTCACGTTCCACCTTGGTGCCCTTTCCAAAGAGGACTCGAACTGAGTCGATGTAAGATCGCTCGCGCTCAGTCAATTGCTCCGTCGAGGTGATCTTCGCGAGGGCCACACGAGCTTCTTCCACCCAAACCCGATTCCAAAGCGAATGGTTATGCGTCATCGCCACTCCCCACCATGCCATTGGAAGCTTCGGATCCGTGACAGCGCAAGCCTCAAACTGCTCGCGTGCCTCTTCAAACCAAAAACTGTGAAGCATCGCAACAGCTCGATTAAAGCAGTCCTGTGAGGCTGGTTGAGTAGATGTGATTGGAAAATCTACAATTCCAACCTTTGCACCCTGTGCAGAGCCGAGCGTCAAGAATAGGCACAACATCGAAAGTCGCATAGGTAGGATTTTAGCGCGGTACAAGCTTACACCCGCCCGTTTC
>JBKJUN010000966.1:0-16480 GCA_046590555.1 Bryobacter sp.
AACAGAGTTGTCGCGAAGATGCACCTCCCTGAAGCTATAATTGTATCTCAAGATGGCTCTCGACGAACAGGCCCCCGAATCCCTCGAACTCGCCCAGCAGCGGCGACGCCTCGAGACCCTCGGGCGTCTCGCAGGCAATATCGTACATGACTTTAATAACCTGTTGATGGTAATCGACGGGTATGCGCGCATCTTGCTTGAAGAGCAACAATTGAGCATGTCTGCGCAAGAAAGCGCCGAGGAGATCCTGCGGGCTTCAGGCCGCGCTGCAGCACTCACTCAACAACTGCTGGCCTTCTCAAGAGGCAAGAGCCTTGACCCCAAGCCTGTCGATCTGAACCTTCAACTGATGCAGATGCGTCCGATGCTGATGCGACTGCTCGGAGAAACCGTGATGCTTCACTACGAGCTCTCGACAGAACCTGCTTCGATTCTCGCCCACTTGAGCCAGGTGGAACAAGTGCTGCTCAATCTGATCGTAAACGCTCGCGATGCCATGCCTGTCGGCGGCAGAATCGTAGTGCGAACCCGCTTAAGCCCCGACCGCGTCTTCCTCGACTTTGAAGACAACGGCACCGGGATCCCGGCCGATTTGCAGCCCCGCATCTTTGAGCCCTTCTTCACGACCAAACCGGAAGGCAAAGGCACAGGCATTGGATTGGCTTTGGTGGCCGAGACTGTCGCTGAATGGGCAGGCCGGATTCAGGTGTCGTCTGCTCCAGGCGAGGGTGCACAATTTGTGCTCGACCTTCCCCGCCTTCAACCAACCGCTCAACAGCCCGCCACAGCAGGTACAGAAGGTGTGATTCTGGTCGTAGAGGACGAAGACGCGGTGCGCTCGCTAATCCGCCGTGTTCTTGAGCAACGCCATTACCGGGTTCTCGAGTCTGCCTCCGAAGACGGTGCCATCGAAATTGCACGCAAAGAAATCAAGATCGACCTGCTAATTACAGACCTCGAAATCAAAGGCGGGCAGGGCAAAACTGTAGCTAGCATGGTACGCCTATTACATCCTGAGGTTCGAGTCTTGTTTATGTCTGGCTATTTGCAGGATGCACCAGCGGCAGAAGACCTTGCACTACAGAAGCCTTTTTCTCCAAAAACCCTAGTACTGGGAGTACAACATCTACTAAAATCTCAGTAGTCTCTTAAATGCATTAAAGACTGGGTCGGCTTTGGTCGATTCCTATTAGTACAGAGACATTAAGAAGTGCAAGAACATCTATTTGATCGTGAAGCTGCATTGGCCCGCGTTGGAGACGACGAGGAATTATTGACCGAACTCGTCAAAATTTTCCTCGACGATTATCCCAATAGCATGACTGCCATCGAAGACGCAGTCGCACGCCAGGATTCCCCGCTACTTGAGCGCGCGGCTCACACCCTTAAAGGCGCTGTCGCCAATTTTGGTGCTGATGCGGTAGTGAAAGAAGCCTTTGAGTTAGAAAGACAGGGCCGTTCGGGTGATCTCTCGCGTGCCGGTGAGAATCTCAATCGCCTTCATGAAGAAATCCGCAAGCTCGACTATGAATTGCGCCCCATCGCAGAGCACGCTTAGGCAGAGCACGCATAGCCAATTCACACATAGCCAGAGCACACATAGTTTGCTTAGCCAAAATCACTTTTGGCTTCTCTAAATCTCCGCTTTGTTAAACTGAATCCATAAAGACATGGAAGAAACTTCAGTCCGGGATATCGTCTGCGCTCACAGCCCAGACTCTGACGACGCCTATATGTTCTACGCGCTGGCAACCCGGAAATTGCGCAGTCCGCTCGTGAATTTCGTCCATCAACTCTCCGATATTCAGATCCTGAACCAAAAAGCGATGGTTGGTGAGTACGACCTGACGGCGATTTCTTATCACGCCTACCCCTATGTGGCCGACAAGTACCAACTGATGGCATCCGGTTCGAGCATCGGCGATGGCTACGGCCCGATGGTGGTGGCAACGACACCCATCTCGGTGGAAGATCTCAAGGGTAAGCGTATCGCTGTGCCTGGCAAGATGACCACTGCTTACCTCACGATGCGCATCATGCAGCCTGATTTTGAAGCTGTGGTAGTTCCCTTTGACAAGATCCTCGACGCGGTCACCGAAGGTGCAGCTGACGCAGGGCTGGTGATTCACGAGGCGCAACTGACCTATGGACGTGGTGGCTTTCACAAAATTGTCGATCTTGGCGCATGGTGGAAGAAGACTTACGATCTGCCCCTGCCGCTGGGAGCCAATGCAATCCTCCGCAACCTGCCTGCTGACATCAAGAGCGAATGCTGCCGGATGATGCACGACAGCATTCAGTACGCCCTCGACCACCAGGAAGAAGCACTCAACTACGCCATGCAGTTTGCCCGCGATATGGAGCAGCCGCTTGCTGAAAAGTTCGTCGGAATGTACGTCAATCACTACACTGTGGATTGTGGTGAAGTGATTCCACGTGCCGCTCAAAAACTTCTCGACATGGGTTATGAGCTAGGATTGATTCCAAACCGTGTTGAACTGGAATTTGTTCGCTAAACCAATTTTCGCCGCTGCATTGAGCATCGTCATGCTAAGTGCGCAAGACCGTCCCAAGGACAAGATAAAGAACCTTGAGGCGCTTTCAAAGCAGGGCAAGAATGCCGTGCCTTCGATTGCCGCCTACCAGAGAGACCCAGACCCAACAGTTCGATTTGCCGCCGCTGAAGCTCTGATTGAAGCTGGTGGAGTAGAATCTGTCGATGCCTTGCGCGTGAGCTCCGAAGACGGGGCTGCCGAGGTGCAGCGTATTGCCGTTGCCGGAATAGTCAACTTTTATAAACCCGGCTACGTGAAAAAGGGGATCAGGGCAAAGTTGGGGGCAGTGGGTGACAAGATCACCAAGACTCCTAATGAAACGGTGATTGATGCTTACGTCCAGGCAAGGCCAGAAGATCTAACAGCCGTGCGCAAAGTTCTGGTCAATGGCGCAAGCCCGGCCGCAAAGCTGCAGGCCGCTCAAGCGTTGGGTAGCTTGCGAGCAAAGTCAGCATTGGTCGATTTGTATCCGCTGCTGAAGTCGAAAGACGATCCCATGATGATGGCGGCTTTGCGGGCAATTGAGATTACCGGCGACAAAGCGGCGGCATCCGAGACGATCTTTTTGCTCCGCGACCTCAACGACCGTATTCAGGCTCGCGCGATTTCGATTAATGGTGTTTTCCGCAATGAGGCCGCCCTTCCGGATCTGGCCGAAGTCTTTGCCAGGGGTCGATCCCCACAAAGCCGGGCCGCTGCTCTTGAGGCGATCTCCATGATTGCCGCATCAGAAAGCCGCGGGCTATTTGAGCAGAACCTGGAGAATCGTGATGAGAAGTTGCGCGGATTTGCTGCTGAGGGTGTAGGCCGTCTGGTTATCAAAGAGTCGAAGGCGAAACTGGAAGAACTCTATAAAGGGGAAGACAATTTGCGTGCCCGCATGGGGCAAGCCTTTGCACTCGTAAAGCTTGGGCAATTGGATACTTCTGAATTCAGCCCCTTTACCTACCTCTTTAACCTGATGAATTCCGCCGCATGGCATGACTACGCCGAAGCTTACCTCGGAGAGTTGAGCCGGGAAGATGAAGTGAGAACATTGCTTCGAGCGAAGCTGGGAGCGGCTACACGCTCTGAGAAGATGGGCTTGGCGAGGATTTTGGGCCGCGAGGGGAAGGCCTCAGACCGCGAAGCAGTGGACGCCTTGGCCCACGACCGTGACGCAGCAGTGGCAGAAGAAGGAATAAAGGCAGCTCGCGCACTGAGTATTAAGAACTGAGTGCGAGGCTGCCTTAAACTTCCGGAGATTTGCGAGAGCGAATTTACTTCGCTTTCTTTTGTTTCTGCTGACCGACGCGGACCTTGAACTGCTTTGCCTGAGCATCGCCGTAAGCTTTCCAGTCAAAACGCTTGGCAGCGTCTGAAAGGTAGGCGGTCACGTCGGCATCCTTGGGGAGCACGGCCATGATGGTGGCGGATTGAGTGCCATCTGCATTCGAAATGCGATAGCGCTTTACATTCGGGATTGCCATAACTCCTTTATTGTAGCAAGGAGCGGAGCCCAGACTCCAGTGCCGGATAACGGAACTCGTAACCTGATTTCAAAAGTGCTTCCGGAATCACTCTTTGGCTACCCAGGATTACAGTGCTCATTTCGCCAAAAAGTAGCTTCAAGGCAAACTCAGGGACAGGCAGAAAAGCCGGCCGATGCAGCACTTTACCTAGCAAACGCGTGAATTCTTCGTTGCGGCATGGCTCGGGAGCAGTGAGATTGTATGGCCCTGAGGGTAGCTCTTCCTTTAATAATTTGAGGACGGAACCCACCCAGTCCTCGACGTGAATCCAGCTCATCCACTGTTGCCCACTGCCTAGTTTCCCCCCGATTCCCAATCGAAAAATCGGCAACATGCTGGGCAGGGCACCGCCTTCGAGCCCAAGTACAACGCCCGTTCTCAACAATTGAACCCGCATTCCGAGGGCGCGGGCAAGGGTAGCTTCCTTCTCCCAGCTCACGGAGAGTTCAGCCAGAAAGCTGTCTCCGGCAGCAGAAGACTCGGTGAGTATTTCATCTGCACGGTCACCGTAGAATCCAGTTGCCGAAGCGCTGACGAACAAAGAGGGTCTTCGTGAGAGGGTTGACAGCGATTGCACCAGGCTGCGGGTAGAATCGATACGGCTGCTTCGCAGCAATTCTTTGCTCTCTTTCGTCCAACGCTGGTTGACCGTGGCACCAGCCAGGTGAATGATCGCATCGGCACCTGCAAAGGCCTGCGCGGGCGCTTCTACTTTTGGTGGATTCCAAAGATAGGTCTTAACTGCAGCAGGCAGCCCAGTCACCGGGTGCCGGGCGAGTAGGGCAATCGAATGACCATCCGCGCAGAGCCGCTTAACCAGATGTCGGCCCAAAAAACCAGTTGCGCCGCTTAGTGCAATCCGCATTCAGCGCCTATTGTATGGCAAAGGGGTCCTTACCAGTGCTTTCGATATAAGCGATCTCGCGCAGGTAGGAAGCTGAATCAGTCTTGCGTTTCATCCCGTCGTAAGACATCCAGCGGATCTGCCCAAAAATCGGCCGCTCCACCCAGGGGCGATCATGCAAGCCGAAGCACCACAAGATCCCCGTATAGGTATTCGGATCCCGGCCGTCGAGGGCATACTTGTCATGCAGATAGATCATCGTTTCGAGCGCATCCTGGCAGGTTGGCGACCATTCAATGATCTTCTTGCCCCAATACATTCGGTAATATCCATGCATCTTGCCGCGGAAGAGAAGTTCTTTTTGCGTGGCATTCCAGATATCGTCGTGAGTTTCTGCTTCTTCGAACTGCTGCCGGCTGTAGCAGGGCTTACGTTCGTCGGGCGCATGGGTGAGCAGAGTTTTGCGTGCCCAGTCGGGTAGGGCGGAAAGACATTCCACCTGCGGCCCGGCGAAGCGGGCGAAGTTAAACGCCAACTCCCTGCGCACAACCATCTCTTCGATGTATTCGGCGCTTGAGAGGTTATTTTCAATCCCATGCGACTGAACTTTGAGGGCGAGATCAAGAGCGCCAATCATGCCGAAATGCAGATAAGGACTCATGTTTGAAGTTGCATGAGCCGCAGGCTGATTGCGATCGGATGCGTAACGCTTGAGGTTGTGATCGAGAAACCGGTTGAGCCGCCGCTCAGCTTCAAGCGCTCCGCCGTGGAATGTTGTGGAAACCGGTACGTTATGGTCAATCTCACACCCTGCAACCAGGCTGGCAATGTTGTCACTAGAAACATGAATGTGAAACGGAGGGATAGGGAGTGTCCAGCGCAGCCTTGGCTGTGGCATCTCCAGCGGCTTCATGAAAGCAGGCAGAATACGCTGTATCTTTGGCCGAATCGTGTAAGCGGCATACTCGCGCTTTTCAAATTTGTTCATCGGCACAACGCAGCTGGAATCCACCGCGAGATAAGGGACTTTCAGCTTCGCCGGCACGCTTTGGTTGTGTGAGGCTGCAATAAATGTGGGGTAGTCATCTGTGACTACGGCTGCAGCGTCCGCAGCCAAACGATAAAAGATATCGTTTGCATCCGAGCGTTTCGCGCGTAGATAGAAAACGTAGCCAACCCCGAGTTTTTCGAGTCGAAGCGCTGTTTCCGGCACGCCTTCGAGGATGAATGTGTGTATTCGGAGATTTGCCTGACGATAAGTGCAGGTGAGCGCCTCATAAAATAAAACGGGAAGCTTCAACTGGTTAGCCAAAAAGATAGCGTGGGCCAGGGCATGATTCCCGTCGACGCGGCGGTTCATCTGGCTCCAGTACAAAACGTACTTGGCCTGAGGCTGAAGAGGGGCCTCATTTAGACTTCGGATGCGGTCTTGAGCTGGAGAAATCACTACAAGTTAACGATGATCCAATTTCCGCAGACGGTACAATATTAGTTTGTGATGCGTGCCTGGAATCGCGCTCGACTCCTGTGGGGCTACCTTCGCCGCAAATCCCGGCTTAGCGCTCTGCCTGTCGAGTATATCGTCGAAACCACAGCCAAATGCAACATCTATTGCCCGATGTGTCCTCGCGAGACGCACAAGCAGCCCAAAGAAGACATGAGTGACGAGGTCTTTGAAGGCCTCGTGCGAGAAAGCAGCGACAGCGCCGAGCACATGATGCTGATTGGCCTCGGGGAGCCGTTGCTTGACAACAAGATCTTCGAGCGAATTGAATTCTGCGACCGGCACAAGATCTCGACCCTCTTGTCTACCAACGGCACACTCCTCGACGAGAAGGCCGCCGAGCGGCTGCTGAAGACTCCCGTAGAACACATCACATTAAGCTTTGACGGTGCCACGCAGGAAAGCTTCGAGTTCTATCGCAAGGGTGCCAAATTTGACCGCGTCCGAGAGAATTTCGTCCGCTTTGCCAAGATGAAAGATGCCATGAAGACGAAGGTTCAGGTCGTCGTCCAGATGGTGCGGATGGAGAAGAACTGGGACGAAGTTGAAGACTTTGAACGATTCTGGAAAGCGATTCCGGGCGTCGATCAAACCAGGGTCAAGGCCGACGAGACTGACCTGATGAGCCCGGACGGCGGCCATGCTCCAGGAGACTTTGCACATCCCTGCCACTACCTCTGGCGCGGGCCAATGTATGTGAAACAAAACGGCGATGTTTACCCTTGCTGCCAAAGCTACATGCTCGATGGCAAGCCAGTGGGCAAGATCGGCGAGGTGCCACTCGAACAGATCTGGAATTCACCCGAGATGGAGCGGATGCGTACGCTTCACACCACCGGACGGGCAGCTGAAATCGATATCTGCTCCAAATGCCGCACCGCAATCCCTCATCCTCTTCTGGTAGCCGGTAGCCTCATATTTCACGGCCGAACCGTTCGAAAATTACTACCCTGGGTAGAGAAATTGGCTTATTGGAGCCGGCTTCCGGTACAACTTTTGCGGCCGCAAAAACAGGCGCGACCGCTTGGGAGAAAACCGGCTGATGATCTCGTGCAGATCACTTCACCGAAAGACTGAATTCACGCAGTATTTCTTGTTGTCCGCCAGTCTTGAGCCTTAGCCAATACTGGCCCGCTTCAAGACCGGAGACGCTAAGCCTGCCGGAACTCAGATCCAATTTGCCGCTCGACTTGAGTCGACCGTCGACCCCTGACAACTCCCAGTCATAAGCAGTTGCCGACAGCCCGGTCAAGTCAGGCTTGAGGTTCAACGATTTATGAGCGGGCGCAACCAGCCTGGTTTCGTTGCGAACAGCCACCAGGTCGATACTTGCAGGCTCAGTACTTTGTTCAAAAAGTCCAGGGACGAAGACCATCAACGCGGCACTTGCAGCAATTGCGATCGGTAAGTAATTGCGAAATTTGTTCGGTTTTGGGTTTGCAGCTACTGCCTTGGACCCGGCGACGGCAGCCTCCACGAATCCGTCCATCTTTTCGAGCCTTGTCTGGCAATAGCCACAGACAAGAAGGTGCTCCTCCACAACAGCGATGTCTTCCTCCGACGACAATCGACCGAGTGAATACACCTCCAGTGCATCCTCGGTCAGGTGGGACCCATTGAGAATCTGCAGCGCAGATTTATCCCGTTCAGGCAAGCGCCTATCCATTCATAGCCTCCAGTACGATGTCGCCGATGCGGGGGAGGATACTTCCGGCGACTGATTCGTGTATTGGGATAGTGGAATCAGGCCGATCTTTTTCTCACAAAAAATGATTTGAGATTGCTTTTTGCCATCCGCCGCCGGCCCTCATCGCTAAACCGCTGTTTTGCCCGAGATTTGAGCAGTCGGAATTGCGTATCGTTGAGACCCATTTCCGCACAGATTTGTTCCTGAGGCTGTTCGAGCAGATAGAAACGAGTCAAAATCTCCCGATCCCGGCGCGAGCAATCTCGCAGAATTTCTTCCATGATCTGAGAGTTCTGCGCCCGGATCGCCCCTTCCTCGGGGCTCATATGAGAATCTGCGATCTTTACATTGCCATCAATGTCGAGTTCATCGCGTCGGCGCGTATAGTTCTTTTCAATAAAGCTGGCGATCTGTCGGCGAACAATGGTTCGAACAAAGCCCATCAGCCGTTCTGGGTCTCTCAGATCACCGCGCTGGATCGCTTGTACAACGATCACGAAGGTGTCATGAACCCGGTCATCGATATCCTGTCGGCCCAGTTGGCGGACAATGAGAAACTTGATGCCGCGAGAAAACAGTGTGTAGAGTTCTTCCAGTGCTGGCTGGTCGTTGGTCTGTATTCGCTGCACCAAATCGGTCCAGTTGATGTCTTGAGTCGGGTTTGGCGGCGGACCCACTTCAATTGGGCGCTCTTGCTGCGCGTTTGGATCTGCGTTGGCAGCAGTGTCTTTCTGCCTATCCTCAATTCGCGAAGATTCGTCAATAGATTGAATGACTAGCATGAATCAGCCTTTAGAAATTGCGAGATATGCCGCCCAATAGGACGGCTTTGCGGTCCATCCGCCTTGGCGGATCATTTGCAGTTGTGCGGCTCGCAGCGACTCGGCAGCGGCTCTCGGACTCCACTTCTGCTGAATTAAATTCTGATAAAAAACCGGGAAAATTGGCCCTTCGGTATCCTCTGTCGGCCACAATGTAGCCACAACAGTGCTTACTCCTGAGACTAAAAAAGCTCGAGACAGTCCGTTAATTCCAATGTTCGAGACTACCTCTCCCGTCGATGAGCTACAACCTGAGAGCACCACAAGTTTGGTTTTTGTGCGCACGGCATTCAGGTCTAGAGCGCTGAAAAGGCTCATACCGGTTTGTCCTTTTATCGGGCTCAAGGCAATATTGAGCAGGTGCGGACTGCCAGCCTGCGCAACAAAATGGGTGGACAAGTGAAGGATATCGGGCGACTGGCTAAGCGCGGTCCCCAGCGCATGTACAGTTGCCGAAACACCCGTTTGCTGAACCGTGAGCCACCGTTGATTCTTGATCGCATTTAAGCTGTTTTGCAGTTCTTTGGCTGACGCCGGTAGCCGATTCAACTCCAATTGGCCGACGAAGGCGTTCTTCAATGGGCTCAACCGCCGATCCGCCTGATTGTAAACAGCATCGCCCATTCCAATTGCTTGATGAGTCCATACTGCGTTTGCCTCGGTCTGCAGAAAGATGGCAGACGGCAAAACCCGCAGGCTGTGGTCTTCGATAAGGTAGCGCCCACCTGCTCTACCGGCAGGGAGAGCCGCGATCGGAAGCGTCGAAAGTTCTTGATCTAACACCATTGTCCAGAATGGGGTAGTGCGATGGGAGTATAAATCTTCTCCGAACAATTGCTTAGAAAGTTCCATTCCGGTACTAGAGTTTCCGTTTTGGGATGGATCCTGGATCTCTTTTCGGAATTGTTCAATCCATCCTTTTAACTTTGTTCGCGAAGCAATGCGCCTCAGCTTGATCCCATTGCGGGTTGCTGTCCAGGCTAGCGAGTAAGGTTCAGCGAGGTAGTAGGAGAAAACAACATCATCCGGGGACAAGGACGAGATCCACTTTTTGACTTGAGGCGCTCCATCCAGTCCGGCCTGCGGAACACTGAGCCCGGCCTGCATCTCAATTACGTGCAACTTTCTTTCCAACTCAAGCAAGCTTGGTTGCGTTGCTGCATCCCTGGACATTCCAGCCATCTGGAGCTTTCTAAAAAGAGTCAGGGTTGACCAATATTCGCTTGGAAGCCTGTTGGAGAAATCAGAAGCAGGGAACTGTGAAGCCCTCATACTGGCGAAGCGCGCCTCCTCGGCGATCCAGAATGACTCCTCAGCTGCCTCAGATTGGTTGAGTGAAAAACCAGACTGAGCCATCGCAGTGAGAAAAGAATCCTGGATTTCAAGCGCCAGCTTGGTTTCAAAGTTTAAAAAAGCCGAATCCGAGGGCAAAACCTCCAAACGCCAGGCCCTTGCCCTCGTCAACACTCTCCGCAAAGCGGGAAGTGCACTTACAAAATCGCCTTGTGCCAATGCAATCTGTGCCTCTTCTCGATCCAGCAAAAATAGATGCATCGGAGTGCGGTTTAGTGGATCCAGGCTTCTCGTAATTTGAAGCAGCATACTGGCTCCGTTCAGATCTTTTCTTTCCCTCATTATCATTGCCAGTTGAAGCGCATCGCGAAGCCGACTTTTGTCCTGGAATGTGGATCTCAACCGAAAGGCTTCAAGCGAGTATTTCTCAGCTTCTTCGAATTCCTTCAATCGAACGAGCGCCTGACTATAGGTTGCGAAAACCCAAGCTCGCTTCAGCTCCCGGAGGCTCTCTGGCCATTTTGCATACTTCTCTTTGTTAGCAGCAATCACGGCTGTTGAGGCTTCCCTTGAAGATTCTTTTAGGGCACGCTCAAAGGCTGACTTGGCATCACCTTTCTTGCCCAGGCGCGTGAAGACATTCAATTGAAGCAGATAAGAACCGAGTCTTCCCTCAGGATGGAGAGCTGCGGCATCAAGTGGATAAGAGAGCAGTAAATCTGCAGCACTTTGCACTTCACCCATCTCCAGAAGCAAGCTAGCGATGTTGTTTGCCGCTACACCCTCCCACTGCTTAAATTTATGAAGTTTTGCTTCCTCGAGCGACTTTCGATGTTGCACCATTGCCTCACGATAAGAGGAAACAGATTGGTAACAGGCCGCTATATTATTCAAAAATTGAATTGCAAGCTCTGCATTCCCCTCTTGCAGTGCATACTTCCGCGCGAGCTGATACTGAGTGATGGCAGCTTCGAAGTCTTGTTTCATTACCAATCCGAAGGCAAGTGTTCGAGTCTTCTGCAATTGGATGGAAGAGGGATGCTGCTTGCCCTTTGCGCCCACACTGGGATCCGCACTTCCCTTTTCGGCACATCCAGTGAGGGAAAGTAGAGCTAGCAACCCTAGATGAAACAGAGGAGTTTGAGGGAGCATCTAACCTAGTCCTGGAAGTACCGGGTCTGGTACTTCCAGCACTATATCAGATTTCCTGCTTAGGCCAATGTTTTCTCTGGGGTTTTCCACAAGGAATTCACTACAGACTGACAGTGGTCAGCAGCATTGGTGACTAGAACAAAAATGGGATGATGATGATGATCGGGTCCATGTTCACTAACCTCTTGATTTAATTGGTGTTGCATAGCTCTTTGCCAGCGACCCGATCTTTTCAATCGCGTTTTCTCACTTCGTACCTAATCCACTGCAAGTTGTTGAAAAAACTGTGGAAAAAATATTTTCTTGTTCTGTGAATGATAAAGTTCACATCAGCCAGGCGGGGCCGGAAAGCTGGTGGAAAAGTGTATTTTCACCCCCGTCGGGGTGATGAGAACGTGCATTGAGCTAAGCCGCTATCAGGTCTTCAGAGCTATGGGGATTGGAACTTGGATTGTGGGCCAGGACGAGGCTCAGACTAGCGTTTTGCAGCCGAGAATGGGTCTCTAAGCGAGGGTCCCTGTGCCGTTGCGGGTTCTCGACCCGCTTGTCTGGTGTGGTGCACGAGAGTTTCCTCTCCGAGATCTGTACTGTGGGCGTGGACCGGCATGCTCCCGGACGGGAGTGAGCAGGCGAGACGGGATGTGGGCGCAGATCAGTCGGTGGTTGGTGATCGCGACTTTATGGGTGTATCTTCCGAGATAGTCGATCGCCTTCTCTGGCCCGCCGAAGGGAGCTTTACTGTAGACAACCGCAGCTGTTGAAAATCATCCGGGCCTTGTTGAAGGCTGGGGTGATGGAGAACGGGTTGGTCAATCCAAGCGTGAAGTGGACATCGCGCTGTTCGGTATGCGGACAATAGTAATGTTTACGTTCGCAGTGAGCGTGCCGGGCAACAGGTGATGAAGAGCGTCACGCAATTCATCACGCAGACGCTCAAGCTCAAGGTGAATGAGACGGAGAGCGCGGTGGCACGACCGCAGGAGCGGAAGTTTCTTGGATTCAGCTTCACGTCTGGCCCAGAGGTCAAGCGCGTCATTGCGCCAAAGGCCTTGGATCGGTTCCAGCAACGAGTCCGGGAGATCACGCGCCGGGCCAAGGGCGTCAGCATGGAAACGACCATATGAGGAACTGGCTCCGTATATGCGGGGTTGGCGCAGCTATTTCGGATTCTGCGAAACGCCGTGGGTGCTGGTGGCACTGACTCGCTGGGTCTGGTTGCGACTACAGGCAGCCATGTGGCGGCAGTGGAAAACACCGCGCCGTTGAGGCGGATCACGACGGGCGCCCTGTGTGCCGTGTAGGTTGCGCTCTTGATGCACTGGTTGGTGATGCCGCTTATGACACCGTTGACGCTGATTGGCAGGGCGAGAACATCATAGCCGATTGGCAGCTCTCTTCCTGAAGGATAGCGCCGCACTGAGAGGGTGTCGTTGAGGAGGTATTCGCAGCCGGGGGTTGTATCTGTGCCGAAGCGGTAGATTGTGGTGCCGGTGATCGAACGGGAGCGGGTGGGGCGACCGAGCGGGTCGTAGATGTCGGTGGCGGTAACGGTGCCGCCGGTGACTTCGAGTCTGGTGAGGCGGCCTTTGGGATAAGTGGTGAGGCCGGGGATTGCGGAGTTGTGGACTTCGTCGCTGAGGGTGAGGTCGGGGGTGGCGATGCCGTTTGGGGATGCCGGAGTAGGATTTGCTGGAAGGCTTGCAGACCGAAAACTGACCCGTCCCTTTGGGTTTTTCAAGAAATTTGGGGAGAAGAGGGGAGGGAGCTTGAAATTGTAGCTGGCTATGCAAGTTTGGATAAAGGCATTCTTATTAATGAGTTAGCCCCACAAATACGGCACTTGAGGGAGGGGCTCGGTTGGACTGGCTGGCGGTTGGTGCGCAGAAATACTTCAAAAATGCCAAGAAAATGCGCAGTGACACGGCAGGCTGTCCACAAATCGTCCACAAATCTGTCCACAAATCATTGCCTGAGTGTGTCGCCAGCGTGCCTCGTCTTAAGAAGCTGGATTTGCGGTGTGTGGACACGCTTGATACGCCATCCTGGTCTGGCGATCTGGAAGCGCGCGGCTGTGTGATTTACCGCTAAGAGGGCTTCTAGAGGGCGTAGTTTTTCCAAGTGGGCGCAGTGTCTTTGGCGAGCTTGATTTCGGCTGAACTGTAGGTGGAGATTTCGCGATAGCGGACCGAGGTGAGGCCCTTCAGCTTGTTGGGGTTTGAGGCAAGACTTGGGTTGTGCCACCAGATGAGAGGCCAGAGGTCAAAGGTTTGGTAGACGATCATCGAGACGGCGGAGAGGGAGCGGCGCTTGGGGTCGTTGAAATCGAGTTTGAATTCTTTGTCGGTGGTGATTGGCTTGTAGGGGATGGGGCAGGTGCCGATGGGGGTGGTGTCGAAGGACGGGAGGCGTGGAGGTGGGAGAGTATCGAGAGCCCTCTCGACAAAGTTGACCGCATCGCGCAGAGCGGCCGTGGCACGGGCAATGGCGATTGCCCCGTCACCTGCAAGTGGGGTCGAGGTCTGGCCTTCGATCAACTCGGCACCGAATGCGATGCCGGATTGGGCGCGAAGGGCTTGACCATAGTTCCATTTGACGGAATTGAACCATGCCTGAAAACCGCCGTGGAAGCCGTTGAAGAAGGCAGTAGGGACATCGCGACCTTGTACGTCGGCTTCAAGCGCTTTGAGAACAGGGCGCTTGAGGACAATGTCGAATGTTTCCCATCCCACTACGCCGACCTGGGTGAGGGCGGGACCAATTGCGACCTCCATGAAGGCGGCAACGAAGAAGTGTTCGACCTCGGCAATGCATTCGCCAGAATAATAGCCGTTGGCTTTGCCTAGTTCGCGGTTGACAGCATCGTTGTCTTCTGGCGCGCCGTCCTGGCGCCAATAGGTGCACCAGTCTTTGGCGTGTAGTACGCGTTTACCGTCGGGAGTGTTAAAGCGGTACTGATTGACGCTACAGATGGTAGAGAAGAAAGCTGTCTTGGTTGCAGCGAGAGTCCAAACCTGAGCGGCCATTTCTTTTTGCTTTGCGTCATAGAAGTAGCGAAGGGGATTGGCCATTTGGGTATCTTACACGAACACTTACCAATTTGTGAATTTGGTGGAATTAGTTCTCCAATCTTGGCTGAGACTTCGAGGTCGAATTCAATTTTGAGGTGGGGGTTGACGATGAGGCGGTGGACCAGTGACCACTCGCTGGTATCGATGAGCTTGTTGCGGGGATAACGGTAGCGCCAGTTGCCGAGGATGCGGGTTCGCTTGGGGTTTTCGGGCTTGATTTTGGATTGCCCTCGGATCGGGCCGAAGTCGCGCTGGTAGAGGTTGGCGGCTTCCTTTACGTTAGAAGGGATTTTGCCGTCGCGGAGGCTGACGCTGTCAATCTGTACGTTGAGGCGGACAGGGATTTGTTGTTTCTTGAGCCAGCGGCAAAGGTTGATGGTTGCTGCGCCGCCGAGGGATTGGCCGTAGATGATCAGGCGGGCTTGTTGCCGCTCTTGTTGGTTTAGAGTGCCGTCTTGGTTCGTGTCTAGTGTAGTGCTTCAGATCTCGTAACGATTAAGCGCCAGCGAGCGTCCTTATAGTTAAGGAGCCAGTTGCTGATGCGCATTGCCCCAAAAATCGAACTGAAGGCGGAAGACAAGACAACCTTGGCGGCTTGGGCGAACGGTCGCAAGATTCCAGTACGCATGGCTGAAAGAGCGCGTATTCTACTGCTAGCAGACGAAGGCAAACGGGATCTTGATATTGCTTCGGAACTGTCCATCACTCCGGAGAAGGCGGCCCGCTGGCGGAAGCGCTTCCTGACAAAAGGACTGGCCGGTTTGGAAAAAGATGCCCCGCGCCCAGGGCGCACACCCTCCATCGCCAAGGCCACTGTAGACAAAGTCGTTCGCCTGACAACACAGGAGAAACCAGCCAATGCCACGCATTGGAGCACGCGTAAAATGGCTGCTGCCGCTGGCATTAGCGACTCCAGCGTTCTGCGTATTTGGCATGCACATGGGCTCAAACCCCATCGGATAGAATCCTTCAAGCTGAGCAACGATCCCAACTTCACCCAGAAGCTCGAAGCGATTGTCGCTTTGTACTTACAACCACCTGAGCACGCAATTGTGCTGTGTGTGGACGAGAAAAGCCAAGTGCAGGCTCTGGACAGAACACAACCCGGATTGCCGATGAAGAAAGGGCGCGCTGAAACCATGACCCACGATTACAAGCGGCACGGCACCACAAACCTGTTCGCAGCCATGAATGTTGCCAGTGGCAAAGTAATCAGCTTGTGCCAGCAGCGGCACCGGCATCAGGAGTGGATCAAGTTTCTGCGCCTGATCGATGACGCTACTCCCGATGACAAGCAGCTTTATCTCATTGCCGATAATTATGCGACACACAAGCACCCGTCAGTACAACGCTGGCTGAAAAGGCATGCCCGCTTCCATGTCCATTTCACCCCAACAAGCTCTTCATGGCTCAACATGGTGGAACGCTTCTTTCGAGACCTCACCGAGAATCGGCTCCGGCGCGGTGTGTTCCGCAGCGTGCTTGAACTCATTCAAGCTCTGGACGATTTCGTCGAAAAGCACAACGATAACCCTAAACCCTTTATCTGGACCTCAAGCTCGAAAGATATCCTCGCCAAAGTGATGCGCGGAAGAGACGCTCTTTATAATCCACATTCTGTTTGAAGCACTACATTAGCTACTTATGAGAATGGTTGGCCGGTAAAGATTTACCGGGTGAGCTGCCAGCTATCTTAGTAAACAATATCGAAAAAGGCCAATAAGATGCAGAGTGACGCGTAAGGCTTTCCTCGAATCGTCGAATCGGTGCGAGTGCGGCTGAAGCGAGGCTAAATCTCCTAATTACGGCCGAGGTTCTTGCCGCGCACCATGGCTGGCGGGCGAGATTGGGAACGACCGTGCGGGGAGGGTGTGGCGGCGGCTGGGTCATTTTCCTGGAGCCATGTGCGCAAGGGGACATCGGCATCGGCTGGGTCGTAAGTGCCATTGGCGGATGCTGTGCCGCCGAGGATTTGGCGTCGTATTGGGTTGACCTTGGAGTGAAGGTGCACCACTGTCATTTCGTCCTTGGGACGCAGCCAGCGG
>JBKJUN010000119.1:0-4522 GCA_046590555.1 Bryobacter sp.
CTGCATGGCAACCTATACCAAGCGTTTCGATGAGCGCCAACTCCTCGAGCGAAAGTGATTTGGAGGGATAGAGGTGCGCGGCCGGGAGGATCATCTCTTCGCGCATGCCGCCATCGGTATGAACGCCCAATACTTTGAGACTGATGCAGCAGTTTGATTTGCCGGCACGACAGGAGATGCACTCGCCACAGGCCATGTATGGATTGACGGCACAGAGGTCGCCGGGAACAACGTTGGTCACTCCGGGGCTCGTCTTTAAGACTTCGACTCCCAATTCGTGGCCGAGGATCCTGGGGTAGGAGAAGAAAGGTTGACGGCCCTTGAAGGCATGAAGGTCAGTGCCGCAGATTCCAACGGTGCGGATCCGCACCAGAGCTTCGCCTGCTTCAGGGTTGTTGGCTGACGGGAGATTGGTCCATTGGAAGTCTCCGGGCTGGTTGAGAGAAATTGCTCGCATCTTAGGCAATTGTATGTGGATTGAGGAGTGATAAGTTGGTGAGGTGATGGTGTTGCGATTATTTTTACTTTTCGGAATGATTTTGGGGCTTGGTTCGGCTGCAGATTTCGTCAACGAAATCCATCCGATCCTGGCCAGCCGCTGCCTCAGTTGCCATAGCGGTGCGAAGCCTCAGGCTGGGCTTGATCTGTCTAAAAGAGAAGGGGCAGAGAAAGTTCTTGACGTCCTGATCGCAAGGGTGGAAGGCCGGGCTGGTCGAGTGATGCCGCCAGTGGGCAAGCCGCTTGAGGCCAGGCAAATTGAACTCTTGAAGAACTGGGTTGCCGAGGGTGCGCCGTGGGTGAATGTGCAGAAGAACAAGATGCCCGATTGGGTGGCACCGCTTGCTCCAAGAATGGTAGAGTTGCCGGCCGGAGCAGGGAACCCCATTGACCGCTTTCTCGGCAGGCCCGCTAAAGGCGTGGCGGGAGATTCAACCTTTGCTCGCCGGGCGTTTCTTGACCTTTGGGGAATTGCGCCAAGCCCGCAAGACCTCGATCGTTTTGAAGCTGAACCAAGCGCGGCGAAGCGAGAGCGACTCATCGAGCGCCTGCTTGACGATGAGCGCCGCTACACCGGGCACTGGATCAGTTGGTGGAACGATTTGTTGCGCAATGATATTGGGGTCGTTTATCACGGCGACCGAAAGTCGATTACGCCCTGGCTTGAGCGGGCCTTGCGGACGAATCTCCCTTATGACGAGATGGTTCGTGAGTTGCTGAACCCGATTGGAGGCGAATCGGCTGAAGGCTTTCTGATTGGCGTGAACTGGAGAGGGGAAGTGAATGCGAGCCAGACTCCTTACATGCAGGCTTCGCAGAACACAGCGCAGATTTTCCTCGGTATCAATCTGAAGTGTGCCAGTTGCCATGACAGCTTCATCAATAAGTACAAGCTCAAGGAAGCCTACGGATTGGCCGCCATGTTCTCGCAAGAGAGCAAGCTGGAGTTGGTACGTTGCGACAACAAGATGGGCGTTTATCAGGAACCGGAATTCCTCTGGCCTGAACTAGGCAAGATTCCCAGTGGAGCGAGCACTAGTGAGCGTCGCCTCTACGCGTCGAGGCTCTTTACGCATCCTCAGAATGGGCGCCTGGCACGGACGATCGTGAATCGTTATTGGCAGCGCTTGATGGGCAAAGGATTGGTTGAACCGGTTGATGACATGGACGCCAAGCCATCGAATCCCGATCTGCTGGATTGGCTGGCTGCGGATTTCGCCGCACATGATTATGACCTCAAATATCTGTTGAAGCTCCTGATGAGTTCTGAGGCCTACCAGCGTCTTGATGCTGCGCCGAGAAGAATCAGCGCCGAGCAGTTTAGCGATACCCTGAGTGCCATCACCGGAGAGTGGAGATTCCTGCAGACTAGCAATTCTGATCGCGCTTTGCTGGGCCGCGATTGGCAATTCAAGAGCAATCCGCTCGGGAGAGCTTTGGGCCGCCCCATTCGGGATCAGGTTTATACGACTCGAAATGAAGATGCCACGACTTTTCAGGCATTGGAACTTGCCAACGGATCGACGCTGGCCAAGATGATCCATCGGGGGGTGATGCGACTGCTGGATGAGTTGCCACCGGCTCCGGCAAGCCTTTTCGATTCATTCTCGATGCGCAATGGAGAGAAGACCGTCGAGATCTCTTTGAAAGGTCTTAAGCAAATCTATCTTTTGACGGAGGATGCCGGGACTTATGATCTGGACAAGGCAGAGGTGGGGTGGGCCGATCTCACACTGAGTGGCCCAGCGGGAACGAAGGTATTGGAAGCTGGCCGTCTCCGCACAAAGATTGGCTCTCGCCGCGTCTATGAAGTCGATCCTGGTTTCGATACGCTTCGGGCCAAAGTGTGGATCAGTGATGCATCCAAGGCGAGCGACATCAATACGTCAGTTCGCTTCTTCGCCTTTGGCTCTGAACCCGACCCGACGCGACTGGTAAAGGTAGCCGGTGAGAACCCCTGGCCTGCGCCACCAAAGCTAAGCAGCGTCGATCAGACTGTAGATTATTTTTGGCGAGGCCTGCTCAGTCGGCGTCCAACAGAACAGGAGCGCCTCACGGCCCGCAAGCTTTTCCCCAACGGCAAGCTGCAGCGTGAAGGTACAGAAGACTTATTGTGGAGTTTATTGATGCATCCGGAGTTTCAGTTCACATGGTAAATCGTCGCGATTGGATGAAAGCGGCCACAATGGCTGCGCTCGGCGCTGGAGAGGCGAGGCTGATTGCTGCGCCGCAGAACCCGTCGGCCAAGGCGGACTCGGTAATCCTGCTCTGGATGGCCGGAGGAATGGCTCAGACTGAGACATTTGATCCCAAACGCTATACGCCTTATGAGACGGGGCTACGCAGCGACAAAGTGTTATCTACCTTTCCGTCGATTTCGACAGTTTTGGACGGAGTGTCTTTGTCGAAAGGTCTGGAGAGAACGGCAAAGGTGCTGGATCGAGGTACCTTGTTGCGATCGCACCGGGTTGGCGACCTCGGCTTCATTTTGCACTCGCGCCATCAGTTTCATTGGCACACCGGATACGAACCACCACAGAGCGTTGCGGTGCCGCATATGGGTTCGTTTATCAGCAGAACTCTGGGACCGAAGAACCCGGATATTCCTGCCTTCATTGATATTGGACAGAACCTCGAGATCGGTGGGGAGAGCGACAGCCTGAAGGCTTTTCATACCGCAGGATTTCTTGGCAGCGAGCACTCGCCTTTTCTCATTACGGATCCGAAAGATGCAGTTGCCTCCACACAGCCCAGCGAATTTCTTGGCCTGAGCCGCTTTCAGAATCGCTACCAGGTTTACCGCGATCTCATTGCCAAATCGCCACTGAGGGAGAATGGCAGCTCTTTTCAAAAGGAGAGTCTGGCCAGGAGCTTTGAGAATGGTCACAGGCTCTTAACCTCACCGGCAGCAAAGGCTTTTGATCTCAACCTCGAGAAGCCTGAAGTCGCGGCAAGATATGGCGACAGCAAATTTGGGCAGGGCTGCCTCCTGGCGCGAAGGTTGGTGGAAGCAGGTGCTCGTTTTATCGAAGTAACCACCGAGTACATTCCATTTCGCTTCTGGGATACGCATGAGAATGGGCATTCCCGGGCTGAGGGGATGAAGGCCATGATTGACGGGCCGATCTCACAGTTGGTGCTCGATCTTGAAGAGCGAGGGTTGCTCGACCGCACATTGATCGTGCTGGCAACCGAGTTTGGGCGCGACATGATGATGGAAGGGAAGCCTGAGAATCCTGTCAAGAATCAGGTGACAGTGCCTGATTTGATGACCGAGCCAAAGCATTATGGAATGCACAGGCACTTCACCGAAGCCTCGAGTGTTCTGCTTTTTGGTGGGGGAGTTGCGAAGGGTAAAGTGTACGGGGAGACGGCACCTGAGCGGCCCTGCCGCATCTTGAAAGACCCAGTCACCATTACAGATCTGCACGCTACAATTTACAGTCTGATGGGGATCGCTCCCGACACGGCCTATGAAGTAGAGCGACGACCGGTCTATGCAACCAAGGACGGCAAGGGCAGGGCCGTTTCCGGCTTGATGGCCTAGCCGAGCAGATCCGAAGCAGAATCGTCATACTAAATAGATGCGAATGCTGTACCTTTTTTGCCTTTCAGCCCTGATCTTATAGGGCCAAACCACCAAACAAAGCCCGGCGGATAAATTCCGCCAACTGGAAGAAATCCTTCCCACGCCGAATGAATACCGGGCTGCCTCAGGCGCTCCCGGGCATCGGTACTGGCAACAAAAGGTCGACTATAACATCAAGGTAGAGATCGATGATCTGAACCAACGTTGCGTCGGTTCAGAAACGATTACCTACAAAAACAATTCTCCCGACACCCTGAGCTATCTCTGGCTGCAACTCGATCAGAACATTTTTGAACCGGGCAGCGATTCCAATCTCACCATGACCGCGCCGGACATGACGAAGCTTTCCTATACTCAGGCTCTGTCTCTGATGCGTGATCCCTTTCCTGGTGGTTATCGCGTGGCTAGCGTTAAAGACGGGACTGGTGCCGCTCT
>JBKJUN010000309.1:0-3533 GCA_046590555.1 Bryobacter sp.
CGGGCAAGAATGAGCCAGCGATCTTCGCCAGTAAATCCGGCGAGCGAAGTGAGCAACGCAGCACTGATACCGTACTGAAAATACCACTGGCGCATCTTCGAGGGATCAACCAGAAAAGAACTGGCGTCGGCTTCGGCGTATTTGGTAACAAGGCCATTGTGCCAGGAGGTGTAGAGGCCCTTTGTAAGGTCGGGCTGGGCGTTGTATAGATTCTCGAGCCACTGCCCGGCAGCGCGGGCAAGGTCATGCTTGCCGGCCCAAAGGCAGGCAATGCCGGCCATGCTGGTGGTCATGATCTCTTCTGTCGTCCGGGCTTCATCGGCAAAGAATCCGCCCGAGGCCGGGTTGTGGCGAGTGGCGATAAAGCCAGAGAGCTTGCGGGCCAGATCGAGGCGGCCTGCCATCACTGCGCCGTAGCAGAGCCATGCGTGGTTGTAGGTGCGGTAGACATCGAACCAGGGAACGCCACTGCCATCGAGATCGCCATCAGGCTTGAGGTAACGGGCCTCCACATAGTCGAGGATGATGTTTGCTTCAGGCACGCGGCCATGAGCCAGAAGGGCTGCGGGGGTCTTATAGTAGGCGCGGAGATCGTCTCCGCCACGGAGAGAGCCATTGGGCTCAAGTTGTTTGAGGATCCAGGAGCAACCGAGTGCGGCGGATGACCAGGCTTTCTGATTGGTAGGCATGGGCGAAGTGTTATTGTACGAGTTTCGTTGCTACCTATATGCACTTTATTGATTCCGATATCGAGTTTCCGATCAGCTCTGCCGTTGTGCACAGCGGACGTGTGTTTGAAGCGGTTGTGACGGGGATTCCCGATGGAGAGTCCAAGCCTGTCGCAGGAGGCGCGGCAGCAGAGATGCGCGAGTGCTTTCGGCAACTGGACATTCTGCTCGCGGCGGCTGGCGTAGACCGGCTTGCGATTTGTACAGCGCGGCTGTACTTGCAGGATGTGGTTGGGGAGATTCGTGAGGTGAATTTGGTTTGGAAAGAGTACTTCGGCGGCCACCCGGTGGTGAGGCGCGCATACGGAGTGCAACTGCAATCGGGGATGAGGGTGGAGGCAGCATTTACGGCTGAGCTATTTTGATCGCGGTGCGCTGGCAGACGGTTCTGATTCTGGCCTGTGTGGCCGGGATCAACTATGCGGACCGCACTTCTCTATCTGTCGTCTACCCATTGCTGCAGGCAGACTTGCACCTGAGCGATTTGCAGCTAGCGGCGATCGGGACATTATTTTTGTGGAGCTATGCGATCGGATCGCTTGGTGCTGGTGTGATTGCAGACCGGCTGCCGAGGAACCGGGTGATCCTTTGGAGCCTGGTCGCCTGGAGTCTGGTGACGGTGTTGTCTGGCTTTGCGAGGACGGCGAATGAGTTGCTGGCAACAAGAGTTTTGTTGGGCCTTGCTGAGTGTTTCTATCTACCCGCTGCGATAGCGCTGATCGCGGATCATCATCCGGTAGCGAGCCGCGGGCGCGCCCTGTCTTTGCATATGAGCGGACTCTATGTGGGGCTGGTTGGAGGCGGTGCGCTGTCGGGCTACATGGGTGAGACCTTTGGGTGGCGATTCGGACTTTTTGTATTGGGCGGAGCGGGACTTGCGCTGGCGGTAGTGTGTCAGTTCTTACTCAAAGAGGTGCCTCGCGAGCCGGTTCGAACGAGTGGCAGAGTGATGGGTCTTCTGAGGCAGCGGGGTTATCTGTTGCTGGCGGGGCAGGCGATGTTGATTGCGGTGGGTACGTGGATGTTCTTCAACTGGATGCCACTCTACTTTCGGGAGACCTTCGGATTGAGTCTGGCGATGGCGGGTCTCTCCGGGACAGCTCTCTTGCAGGTGTCGGCCGTGGCGGGGTACTTTGCCGGGGGGGTGCTTTCAGATCGGGCGGCGCTGAAGTCCAGCGATGGACGTTTGAAGCTGATGAGCCTTTGCTATCTTCTTTGTGCACCGTGTCTGCTGGTCTTCCTGACCGGGGGCGGCATGTTGGTGGTGAGTTGCGGGGTGGTTTTGTTTTCGTTCTTGCGATCAGTAGCCGCATCGAACGAGACAGCGGCATTGTGTGACCTGATTGATGCCAGGGACAGGGCTACGGCGCAGAGCCTGATGAATATGTTGAACACGCTGGCGGGCGGGGCAGGCGTCTTTGTCGCCGGCTATCTGAAGGCTGACTGGGGCTTAGGCGGAGTTTTTGCAGGCGTTGGTGTTTTGGTGGTGATGGCGGCTGGCCTTGTGTGGCTGGCGAAGCCAGTTGATAGACTCACCGAATGAATTTGTTGTTGCTATGTCTGGCGCTTGCGGCTGAGCCGCGTTTGGTTGTGGAGGGGCCAACGGATGAGCATCGTTGGGGGCGGTGGCAGTTTCCTGTACTTGAGCAAGGAGCGGGGGGGAAGCTAATGCTCTTTGTGCATGTAGAACAAGATTCGGCGGCGTCTTACGGGAAAGCCCGCAAGATCTATGTATCTCGCGATCAGGGCAAGAACTGGAAAGAGGATGCCAGGGCGGCAGACGGGGCTTATGGGCTGAAGCTCAAGAATGGCGCTTGGCTTCGCACCGACACCGTGGCTGCGACGCCGGCTGCGTCGATTGCTCTTCCGAAGATGGTGGCGGAGCGGGTGAGCTATAAGACGCCGTTTCAGCTATATTTCATGCGAGAGTTGCCGGCAGCGATGCAGCGGATCTTCTTTCAACGCTATCAGGGTGGGAGTTGGAAAGCAGAAGCACAGGCGCTCGATGATGCCCATGGCTTGCGCTATGTGACGGGTGGGCTGATGCCGCAATTGTGGTGGGGCGACATGAAAGTGTTGAAGGATGGCACGCTGGTGGCGTTGACTTATCCTTACTATCACGACAGCCAGCCGGTACCCTACACCTCAGCGGCTTCTTATTTGTCGCGCGACCAGGGCCGGTCGTGGACGAAGACGGGGCACATTCTTTATGACGAAGCGGACCGGAAGCGGGATGGCTTTACAGAGCCGGCGCTTGAGGTGTTGCCGGATGGCAGACTCTTTGCCGTGTTGCGTACGACGGACGGAAATGGGGTGGGCCCGATGTACCGGTCTTGGTCTTCCGATCTGGGCAAGACCTGGTCGCGGCCTGAGGCATTCACCGCAACGGGCGTCTTGCCGCGCTTGTTGCAACTTGGCAATGGCGTGCTGGTGATGTCGTCCGGGCGGCCTGGAGTGGATCTGCGTTTGAGTCGCGATGGAGGCAGGAGTTGGACAGAGGCGCAGAAGTTGGTTCCGGTGCCAGATGAGGCTAAGCCGCAGGCGGATTCGTGTGGCCACACTTCACTGGTGCCGCTGGGGAAGGATCGCTTCCTCATCGCCTATTCGTGGTTCAATCCGCCGACGGGGAGGAAGTCGATTTACGTTCGGGAGGTAAAGATCACAGGGGATCGGTAAGGAGTTGGGATTCTGAACTGAATCGGCGGTAATTGAAGTAGCGGAGTTCGTTAGAGAAATCATTGCCGGCTTCGGTGAGGTAGCGGGAGAGGGTCCAGATGCCTTCGGGGAGGCGCAGCAGTTCAATGG
>JBKJUN010000370.1:0-7149 GCA_046590555.1 Bryobacter sp.
ATCTCTTGCGGCGCTACAAAGGATCCGTAACCGCTTTCGAGAAGCCCCACCGCTACCACTTCGGGACGCATAGCAGCGTGGAACGAGCCGAAGTTCACGAATATCTGATCGTAGGACAGTGAAATGGAAGTCATCGCGCAGAAGCTTGACGATATCGTTGACAGCCTTCAACCTCTCACCGTCGAATGGAAGGATGACACCGCCCACCGCGTCATCGAACGGTTGAAAACTTTCCCGGTCAAGAAGGCTTACGCGATCGCGGACGTGAAGGCTCTCTTGGATGAAAACTTCGATGACGGGATCTTGATATTACGACTATTCATAGGCTTGTCGAAAGACCAGTTCGTTTCAAAACAGCGGCGGTATCACCCGCATCTACACCTACGCCATGGCAGATCAGTTTGAGGCTGACCTTCGCCAGCTTAAGACCGAGTACCGTCTCTGAATGGACTATGGGGCTGTCCAAAACCGTAGAGACCAATGGAGCACCAATCTCAGCCTGGAAAAATTTGCTTCTTCTCCCCGCTCGTTCGCGGGTTCGGATCCATATCGAATTCAGGGACTCTCTGGGCATCGCCAAACTTAGGCAGTCCACAAATCCACGAATCGCATCATCTACCCCATGACCGGCTAGCCGCACTTCCGCCCCTCAATGACGCTGAATTTTATAACTAAAACAGAATAGTCTTATTTGTAAAATATTGTAAAGTGAAGGTCCCGTTTCGTGATAGAGTGCCTTTCAAAGGGGCAGTGTACTCACCTGTCTCGTCAATTACCAGGTAGTCAATCTAAAGGGGCTCTTTCATGAACAAACGATCAATGTAGATCGCGACTCTAATCTTTGCGCTAAGTTCTGTCGTTTTTGGGCAAGACATTCGCGCCACACTCACCGGACGAATTCTAGACAGTTCCGGTGCCACCATCGCCGGTGCCGAAGTCAAAGCTCTTAACACCGGCAGCAACGAAAGCAACGTGCGCAAAACGGATACTTCAGGCATCTATTCGATTCCATCTTTGCGGCCCGGTCAATACACGGTCACCGTTACCCATCCAGGATTCAAAACGGCGGTTCGTAGCAACATAACCTTGCAGATCAGTCAGATTGCCGGCATCGACATCACTCTCGACGTAGGTGCATTGAGCGACTCGGTAACAGTAGAAGCCAATGCCGCCGTACTCGAAACACAGACCGCCAGCCGCTCGGCCGTCATCGACAACAAAACCATCACCGACCTTCCCCTAAATGCCCGTAATCCTTTCATGCTTGGTGCTATTCAGTCGGGTGTTACCTTCCGCGGCGCAGCCATTTGGCAGCGTCCCTTCGATAACGGTGCCATTGCGGAATGGTCCATCAACGGCGGCCAGCAGAGCCGCAACGAATTCCTCCTCGACGGCGCACCAAACAACGCCCAACTCGGCGGTAACAATATCGCTCTGGTTCCTGTTGTAGACGCAGTACAGGAATTTACTATCCAAACCAATTCTTATGACGCCTCCTACGGCCGCACCGGTGGTGGTGTGATCAACGTCTTGTTGAAGAGCGGTGGCGCCAAGCACCACGGCGCTGCCTGGGAATTCATGCGCCGGGCACCCCTCAACGCAAACTCCTTTCAGAACAACGCGCTCGGCCGCCTCAGCGACGGTACAGCGCGCGGCCCTCGCCCCAATGGCGCAATGGACCAATATGGCTTTGAAGTGGATGGCCCCATCTACATCCCCAAGCTCTTGAAGAAAGATTCTCCCGTAAAGCTCTTCTACATGGGCACCTACGAAGGTTATAAAGAAACCACTCCCAACCCCTTGCGCAACTCATACGCCGCAACTGAAATGCGCACCGGCGATTTCAGCAGGCTGACGCAAGCAAACAACAACCAGCCTGTCCTGATTTTTGACCCCATCAACGTAACGCGCGCTCCTAATGGTGACCCGATTCGTGCCCAATTTCCCGGCAACATCATCCCTGCCAGCCGCATCGACCCGGTTGCCCGCAACGTAATCAAGTTCATGCCCACGCCCAATGGCTCCACACCGGGCCAGCGCTACGGCACAAATAATTTTTTCCAACCCACCTACGTTAACAACGACAACTTCTACAATTTGAACCTCAAGTTTGACTGGAATTTCGGTGACAAGCATCGCGCCTTTATCCGCCACGCTTCCAACGATCGTACGGAAGAGCGCTGCGCGAATGGCATCTGCGCCGGGCCTGGAATGGACGGTCAACAGCCCTTCCAACGCATCAATGACGCCTACGTTCTCGATTGGGTCACAACCGTGAACCCCACCACAGTCGTCAACGTTCGTGCCTCCTACAACCGCTTTATCGAAAAGGGCTTCGGCCGCGACAATGCTGGCTTCGACCTCACCAGCCTCGGTCTGCCTTCCTCTTTGGTTAGCCAGCTCCCCTCCCCGGCCTACTTCGGTCGTTGGAATATTGGCGGCTATTCTCCCCTCGGCCGCGGTCAGGGCATCAACATCACCAACAACTACGGCATCATGGGCAGCATCACTAAGAACGTAGGGCGCCACACTATCAAGGCCGGCGTCGATGTCCGCCGCATCCACTTCATCACCCAAAACACCGGCGACATTCTTCAATTCAACTTCAATGATCAATGGACCCGCCGCACCTGGAACCAGTCTGAAGCCGATGCCGGCGACGGCTTTGCCAGCTTCCTCCTTGGTATGACCTCGGGTGGCCAGCAGAATTTCGCGCTCTTTCCCTTCTACCAAAACTGGTATAGCGCCTTCTACTTCCAGGATGACTTCAAGGTCAATCGCCGCCTCACCCTCAACTTGGGCCTTCGCTATGACATCAACGCCCCGGCGACTGAAAAGTACAACCGCATCAACCGTGGCTTTAACCCCACTGCGGCCGCGCCCGTCAAGGGCCAGATTCCCGCAGCTCTGGCCAACGTCTCGCCTTCCGTTGCCGCACTCCAGGGCGGTCTCAACTTCGCTGGTGTTGGTGGCAACCCGGCTAATTCAGGCGACCTCTACCGCAACACCTTCCAACCGCGCATTGGCTTCGCCTACTCCGTGAACGATCGTCTAGTCATTCGCGGTGGCTTTGGCCGCTACTACATGAACCCCAGCAACAACAACTTGCGCAGCACGGGTTTCGAAACCAACACGCCGCTCGTCAATAGTCTGGATGACGGCCGTACCCCCCTGCTCAACACCTTGAGCAACCCTTACCCCAACGGTGTCCAGCGTCCTCCCGGCTCTAGCCAGGGTGCCAACACCTTCCTTGGCCGTGACACCAATGTTTGGTCCTCGAACTTTAAGCTTCCTTCGATCGACCAGTTTTCTCTCGGCTTTCAGTACCAGGTCAATAAGGGCTCTGTGCTCGACATTTCTTACATCGGCAGCGTCACCCGGGATCGCGAAACGTCAATCGCTTCAAACATCCCCAGTGCGCAGTTCATGAAGCAGTGTGATGCCCTGCAAGGCGGTCTGCCCAACTTCTGTAACGAGCAGTTGCCCAACCCCTTCCAAAATGTCGAAGCCTTCCGCGGCACCGCCTTCTTCAACAACTCGGTGCTCTCACGCTACCAGTTAAACCGCCCCTTCCCGCAGTTTAGTGGCAATCTGACCCGGGATGGTTTGAACACCGGCCAGATTGACTATCATTCGCTCCAGGTCAACTACAACGTTCGTATGCGGGGTCTCATGTTGATCCCCAACTTCACCTGGTCGCGCATGATCGACAGAGATGGCTTCACCGATCCCTTCAATCGGGTAGATCAGCGCAGCCTTTACTTTAACGACCGTCCGTACGTCTTTAAGCTCACCGCCAGTTACGACCTGCCGATGGGCAAAGGCAAGAAGTTATTTGGTGGGGCAAACGGAATTGCCGATAAGTTCGTAAGCGGCTGGCAGGTAACCAGCTTCTTCCAATGGGCTTCTGGTGAGCCTGCTGGCTACGGCGGCCAAGTGCTGCCGCTGCGTGACTCCACCAACAAGAACATCAACTGGAACCAAGCCTCTGTTCGCGGCTTCGGCAACTGCGTCATCCGTCAGAACAACGATGGTTCGCGCAGCCCCATGCCTTATTCCGTTGCCTCCGGCTGCGGTACCGACTTGAGCAAGTACGACTTCCTCTGGGTCGGCTCCTTCTCCCCCGGTCAGGATGTCCCCGGACGCCAGTCGCCGAACGTCTTCCCCAACCTCCGTAAACACCGCGTGCCGACACTCGATGCTTCTTTGCTCAAGACCACCGTCTTCCGCGAAAAGTATCGCTTCCAGTTCGGCTTTGAAGCCTTCAATGCGATCAATAAGTATTACTTTGGGCGCAACGATAGCTTCAACACCAATCCCAACGACGCTAACTTCGGGCTTCTCTTCCCGGCTTTAACGTCCAACCAAAACTTCAACCCGCGCACCATGCAGGTTCGCTTGAAGTTTAACTACTAAGTAAGACTGCTTCACGCAAATACATGAAGGGCTCCCCTTGGGGAGCCCTTCGCTTTGGGATTACGCGCCGCTGCCCAGCGCCACCAGACTGAGCGAGTGATGGTGCTCGTGAATGCCGGAGGTGAGGCTTTCCCATCATCGCCCCCTCCAGGAGGCGGCTGCCACTGTCAACCGCTCCAACTTCTCAGGGGCTGAAGGCGTTGAAAAGCATCGAATCAACTTCGCAAACCCAGCCATAGCACCACAGCTATTGCCACCACTACTCCGCGCGGCAACGTCCGCCCCAAACCAGTAGTCACATCCAGCTCGGGCTTCGCAATATAGGGTGCGACACCACGGCCCAGACTGGTCACCACAAACCAGCTGCGCTTCAACGTCTCGCCAAGCACACCGCGAATCAACACCAGCCCCAACGCCACAACTCCACCCAAAATCGCGCTGATCAAGAACATGCGCAGCCACTGGTCAATGCCCAGCAGCGCCCCCAGAGCTGCCATCAGCTTTACATCCCCGCCGCCGGTTGCACGCAATACAAACAGAGGCAAATGAATGGCTAGCGCCAGACCCAATCCTGCCGCAGCAAAGCGCCAATCATTCAATAAAAATCCAGCCATCGCCCCGCTGAGACAAAGCCAGTTTGGAATCCGCCGCTCGCGCCAATCCCATAGCCCCGCTCCAAACGAGAGCAATAGAATCGCGCCGATCCTCAACCCGGTTATCTCCAATCCCTGCGTACCCCGCTCCAGATCATCCAATAGGCGAAACAAACCGTCACGATATTTCCAAACAAGATCGCCACAGATTCAGTCTCGCCCGACTTCCACCACGCTGCAATCTTTCCTGTAAGCAGGAACATCCCAACCACCGCACGAGGGAAGCCCCAATTCCGTGCCCTTTGAACAAAGATTCCTCGCCCCCAGGGCAACATTGCCCACACAAACACTAACAAAGCAGCCGCAGCACTTAGTATCGTTCCAAGCCCAGGGCTCAGCAACGCAACATAAGCACCAGTCGTTCCCCACACAACTGTCACTGCCAGAACCAATCGTCGCGCCCAATTCTTTTGAGCCACAAAACCGGGCAGGGCAATCAGCATCGCAATCAGAAGCACCAAAGCCAGCAACGGCTTTTGTATCTCAAGAAAATACCGCGTCGCATGGTAAAACCATAGCGCTCCACAAAGGGAGGCTAGTAATAGATGTTGATGAGAAGTAGCCATCAACGGCGCATAAACCGTTCAGCCCACGGAATAAAAAACTTCCAGTTCGGCCCGTTAAGATGCATTCAGTGCTCCAGCCCCATGAATTGAGGAGCAACCAGCAGCAATGCAAAAATCGTTTTCACGGCCTAATCATATGCGATCTTCCACGCATCATAACCACCAATCAGATTTGCAATATCCTGATACCCACCTCGCCGCAGAAGACTCGTCGCGATCGAACTTCGATAGCCGCCTTTGCAGTGAACCACCAGCAAACCATCCTTCGATACCTCACCCATCCGCTGCACAAGCTCTCCAAGTGGAATCCACTGCGAGCCTTCAATCAAGCCGCCCTCGCGCTCCCCGGCCTCGCGTACATCCAACACCCTCACCGGTTCCTTCGCCCGCAACTCTTGAAACTCCTGCGCACTCAACTGCGGAATGTACTCGAGCTCTTTACCGTCCTGAATCCAGCCAATCACTCCGTCCTTCAAATAGCCGGCCACATTCTCGACACCCACCCGTGCCAGCCGTAGCTGTGATTCCCTTACGTGCTCTTCATCCTCAGCCAGCAAAATCAGCTTCCCGTCGAGGCCGAGAATCCGCGCTGCCCACGAGGCGTATTGCCCTGTCAATGCTATGTGGACAGACCCGGGCACATGCGCCACCGCAAACTCCATCGCCGGCCGCGTATCCACTACCAGAGCCCCCTCCGCCTGCATGGCGATTACCTCTGCCGCTCGGTAAGCCTTTAAAACAGGCAATTCCGACAACGCTGCCGCCCCACGCCGGTTCATATCCACATCGCGCGCAAAGTACTCCGGCCGTGCCGGCATCTGATCGGTAAGCAGTGCCACAAACTCTTCCTTGCTCTTGGCCAGCAGCGCATAATTTGTCTGCTTCTGGCGCCCAATCGTAGAAGAACTCTCAGCGCTCAACTGCCGCCCGCACAAAGATCCGGCCCCGTGCGCCGGATAAATCCCGGTCTCATCCGGCAACGGCATCACCTTGGCGTGCAGGCTTTCATAGAGAATCTCGGCAAGCTGCTGCGGTGTGTGATTGGGTGACAAATCCGGCCGACCCACATCTCCGGCAAACAGGGTATCCCCGGTAAACAAAACCCATGCTTTCGAAGGTTCACTCAAATCCTTCATCAACACACAAACGCTCTCAAGCGTATGCCCAGGCGTCTCAAGAAAGCTCATCTCGCAATCCCCAAACCGGATCACGTCTCCATCCCTCACCGCCACACGGTCAAACAGAACATCCGCCTGCGCCCCAATATAAATCTTCGCCCCCGTCCGCTCGGCCAACTCGCGGTGGCCCGAGACAAAGTCCGCGTGAAGATGCGACTCAATCACATGCTCAATCTTCCAGCCCAGCTTTGCTGCCGCCTCGATGTAAAGATCGACGTCGCGCTGCGGGTCAATCACAGCGGCCACCCCGCCAGAACCAACCATGTACGAAGCATGAGCCAGACATCCCAGATAGTATCTTTCGATCTTTACTCCAGACATAATGCCTACTTGGGC
>JBKJUN010000399.1:0-12787 GCA_046590555.1 Bryobacter sp.
GTGAGTTTCGCGATCAAAACGCCGCCTACGCCAAGGCCGATACCGTCGTATTGGGAGTCTCTCCAGACCCGGTCAAGGCCCAGGCCAAGTTCCGCACCAAGTTCAACTTGCCCTTCACTCTGCTAGCCGACGAAGAACATGCAGTTGCTGAAAAGTACGGTGTTTGGGTCGAAAAAAGCATGTACGGCAAGAAGTACATGGGTGTTGAGCGCAGCACCTTCGTCATCAATAAAGAAGGCAAGATTGCGCAGATCTTTGCGAAGGTAAAGCCTGCTGGGCATGCCGCAGAAGTACTGGCTGCGTTGGCGAAAGTCTAGCCGTTAGCCTTGCGTACGGGGCGCGTCTTCACTTCAATCCCGGGGAAAGTCTCCGCGATCAGAACACTGACGTCCGCCCCACGCACGGTCACCTTGCCGCCATTAGACAAGCCCGTGACCTCGTAGTGCTTCAGCTTGTTGCCTTCCCAATCGGTCTCCACAGGTGTCAGCGCCAGAGCCCCACCGCGAGGCTTCAGCTTGCCCTGCTTGAGCCAAGCCGCAAACTCCTCAGCCGTGAGAAGCAGGTCTACCTTTACGTTTTGCGCCTCATCGTCCTTCACCTCGTAGATCACCTTGTTCACTTCGCTCAGTAGCGGCTTCATCATTGGGAAGTAGATGACATCATAAATGTCTTCCTGGCCCGTGAAAATCATCGCCATGCGCTCAAGCCCCGGCCCGATGCCAGTGGTGGGTGGCATCGCGTGCTCCAGCATCTCGACAAAATCATAGTCGAGCGGATGAAACTCACCCTCGTCGCGATCTTCCGGCTTAAACGCTTTCTTCCACGTGGCAAGCAACTGCACCGGGTCGTTCTGCTCGCTCCAGTTATCGCCGCATTCCATACCGGCAATGAAGATCTCAAAGCGTTCGACATAACGCGGGTCGCTCTGCATGGGCTTAGCTAGCGGTGAGATCTCGATGGGATGCCCGTAGATAAACGTGGGCTGGATGAGGTTCTTTTCGACCTTCTCTTCAAAGGCCCGCACTAGGGCATTGCCAACACTCGGCTGCACATCCTTAATCCCGATCGAGGCCAGTTTTTCATTCGCCTCATCGACACTGGTGATCGCCTTGAAGTCAATCCCAGTAGCCTCAAGCACTGCGTCGGTCATCAAGACACGCGGCCACACCTTGGCGAAATCCACTTCATGACCCTTCACCTGAAACACCGTGCGGTTGAAGACGCTGAGCGCAATGTGGCGGAAAAGGTCTTCGATCAACTGCATGTTGTATTCGTAGTTCTCATAGGCCGTCATGGTCTCGAGCATCACGAATTCCGGGTGATGGCTGCGGTCGATGCCTTCATTGCGGAAGTGACGCCCAATCACGAAGACCTTGTCGAAGCCAGCCGTCACCAGACGCTTGAGATAAAGCTCGTGCGAGATCGCGAGGTACATGTCGGTCGACAACGCGTTGACATGAGTGATGAAAGGCTTGGCCGTACCGCCACCGTATTGCGACTGGATGATCGGCGTATTGAATTCAAGAAAGCCGCGCTCATTCAGGAAGCGGCGAATCTGAAAGAGCATCTGCGAGATCTGCTCAAAGTGCACACGATTTTCAGGGTTCACTGTCGTATCGAGGTAACGCTTGCGCAGGATGATCTCGCGATCCTTGATGCCAAAGTGCTTATCGGGGAAGGCCCGCAGGCTCTTGGTAAGGATGCACAAGGAATCGGCAATGATCGACATCTCGCCGGTCTTGGTCTTGCCCACCTTCCCGGTGCACTCCACGATATCGCCGACATCGAGCAAATTGAAATTCTCAAAGCCCAGCGTGCCGACAGCAGCGTCGGTACCCTGCATCTCACCACGGCGCAGCGCGATCTGCATATTGCCGCTCTGATCCTGCACGTTGCCAAAGGCCATGCCACCCATCTTGCGCCAGCTCATTAGGCGGCCGGCAATAGTTGCCGTCTGCCCTTCGAGCGCATCGTAGTTGCCCGTCACTTCCGCAGTCATGTGGGTACGATTGCTTTTGGCTGGGAAAGGGTTCAGACCCAGTTCACGCAAAGACGCAATCTTCTCAAGACGCACACCACGCAGGGTGGCCAGGGGCAAATTCGACAAGACTATACCTCAAACAAAAGGGGGATTTGGCGTAGCGCCATATCTCAGGATAGCGCTAGAGTGCCGCAATCAGCTTTGCCAGCAGCGCTGCACGGTCGGGGACACGCTCCACCAAAAAATTTTCGTTCAGCGTGTGGGCCCCTTCCCCCACGCAGCCCAGCCCGTCGAGGGTCGGTACCCCAAGTGCCGCAGTAAAGTTACCATCGCTACCGCCGCCTGTGGAAGATTCCTCAAGGGCGATTTCAAGATCCCATGCTTGTTTCTTTGCGATGGCAAAAAGATCGCCAATGGCCTTGGTGCGTTCCATGGGTGGCCGGTTCAGGCCGCCAGACACTTCGATCCTACAACGCTTGTCAAAGGGCTTCAACTTGCGGAATTTCTTGTCGAGTGCAGTGAAATCCTTAAGCCGCGCGATGCGGATGTCTACTTCCACTTGCGCTTCTGACGCAACTACATTGGTGCGTGTGCCACCACTAATCACACCCGGGTTCACCGTCAAACCCCTCGACAGGTTAGTAAAACCAGCAATCACTTCGATCTGTTTGGCGAGTTCAACAATTGCGCTCGCCCCAGCCAGAAAATCAACTCCGGCGTGGCTTGCGATTCCCTTCACCCGCACCGTGTAGTCACCCGTACCCTTACGCGACGTCTTCAGCTTGCCTGACAGGCCCGTACCCGGTTCCACCACCAGAACACAAGCGGCATTCTGCGCCATCTTCTCCGTCAAAGCGCGCGATGAGTCTGAGCCGATCTCTTCGTCGCTGTTGATCTGCAACACCACTGGTTTGTTGACAGGAATTTTCAGCTCCTTCAGCGCTCTCATGGCAAAGACAAAGAGCGCAATGCCGCCCTTGATATCAAGTGCTCCAGGCCCATAGACACGTCCCCCACGCACAGAAAACGGAAATTTCCTGAGCGTCCCCAAGGGGTGCACGGTATCAGAATGAGCAAGCCCTAAAATTTTTTTGCCGCGCTTGCGCGTTCTGCCCAGATCAAACTCAAGCAGAAGGTGCGGACCAAGGCCTGGGGCCTTAATCCGCTTCATCTTTGCAATATCGCGTGTTGCTTCTTCGAGGTAATTTGCAAAGCGCGTAACGCCGGCTTCATCGCCACTTGGGCTCTCGATTTCTACCATCGCGCGCAGAAACGAAAGCAGGTCTTCTAGTTTTGCCTGCATCCAGGCGAGAATTGGGTCCATCGGCGGATATAATAGCTTGTTTGCATGCCTGAACTAAACATTGTCGAAATTCAGGACATTCTTCCGCATCGATATCCGCTTCTTCTCGTTGATCGAATTCTAGAAATAGAAGAGGCACGCATTGTCGGGCTCAAAAATGTCACCGCCACCGAACCCCACTTCCAGGGCCATTTTCCAGACTTTCCGGTAATGCCTGGAGTGCTGATTGTAGAGTGCATGGCGCAGACGGCCGGCGTACTGGTCTTGAGCCAGATCCCGGACCGCAAGAACAAAGTGGTGCTTCTCACTACCATCGAAGGCGCCAAATTCCGCAAGCCTGTTGTGCCGGGCGATCAATTGCGTGTTGAGATGACGGTCATCTCCAGACGCTCAAACGTGGCCAAGATGCGTGGCGAAGCCCGTGTCAACAACGAGATTGTCGCCGAGTGCACTGTCATGTGTATTTTGCGCGACAAGAGCGCTCTATAAGGCAGCAATGCCGGTACATTCATCGGCTATCGTAGACTCGCAAGCCCGCATCGATGAGAGCGCCGATATTGGGCCTTTCTGTGTCGTTGGGCCCGAAGTACAGATCGGCGCACGCACGCGCCTCATGGCGCACGTGTACATCGAAGGCCCCACCGAGATCGGCAAAGACAACGTCATCTTCCCCTATGCCACTGTCGGCGTGGCCTCGCAAGATCTGAAGTATCACGGTGAGCGAGCCTTCACTCGCATCGGCCATCGCAATCGAATCCGTGAGTTTGTCTCGATCCACCGCGGCACTGAAGGCGGAGGCCTCGAAACGGTCATAGGTGACGACAACTCGCTACTCGCCTATTGCCACGTCGCGCACGACGTGCACCTTGGCAACCACTGCGTGCTCTCCAACGGTGTCACCTTTGCTGGCCATGTCACCATCGGCGATTGGGCTGTAATCAGCGCACACTCTGCCGTACATCAGTTCTGCCGCATCGGCCGTCACTCGATGATCGGTGGCTTCAGTGTAGTCGTTCAAGACGTGCTGCCCTTCTCGCTTACGACAGGCTCTGGCCGCGATATCAAACTCTTTGATGTCAACAAGGTGGGTCTGGAGCGGCGCGGCTTCTCGCCCGGCCAGATCCAGGCACTTCACAAAAGCTTCCGTCTTCTGCGCGACAAAAAACTCAACACCACCAAGGCTGTTGAGGCCATCCGCATCGAGGTGCCAGAGACGGCAGAGCGCGAAGAACTCCTCGCCTTCATCGCCAGCTCAGAACGCGGCTTCGTAAAGTAATGCCCGCCCGCTATGCCATCATCTGCGGCAATGGTCGCTTTCCGATTCTGGCTCTTGAGGCCGCACGTCGGCAGGGTGATGAAGTAGTTGCCTTCGGCATCAAAGAAGAAGCCGATGCCTCAATTGAATCGCTAGCCACACGCACTTACTGGATCTCCCTTGGTGCTCTTAGCAAGCTGATCGACACGCTGCACAAAGAGGGCATTAGCGAGGTAATGATGGCCGGGCAAGTGAAGCACGCCAGCATCTTCTCGGCGATCGTGCCTGATTGGCGCTTGCTCAAATTGCTCGGCAAGCTGGCCACCAAGAACACAGACTCGCTCATTGGGGTCGTCGTGGATGAGCTGAAGAGTGAAGGCATAGAGTTGGTTGCCTCTACGCGTCTGCTCACCAGCCTGTTGGCAACAGAAGGCCCGATGAGCCGGCGCAAGCCATCTAGGGAAGAGGCTGCCAACATTGAGTACGGCCGCTCGATTGCAAACATGATCGCTGGGCATGATATCGGGCAGAGTGTTGCTATTGCCGACCAAGCCTGTGTAGCTGTTGAGGCGATGGAAGGCACCGACGAGATGCTGCGCCGCGCTGCCAGCCTGGTCAACGGTAAAGAGCTGACGCTCGTCAAAGTATCGCGCCGCCGTAAGCACTTACTCTTTGATGTGCCTGTAACCGGGCCAACTACGATCGAAGTGATGCGCGAGTGTAAGGCCAAGGTTTTGGCTCTCGATGCGGGGCGCACGCTGTTGTTGGATAAGGATGTATTGCTTGCTGCCGCTGATGCTGCTGGGATTGCAGTGGTTGGCTTTACCCCAATTGAGACTTAATACCATGCCAACTCACCCGATCATTGATCGCTTTCTGAACGGTCTGACACTAACCAAAATAGATGCCGCAGTTGAGGAATACTTGGTCTGCGCAGATGCCGATGACTTCGAAAAATATGCAAGTGATCGCGGTTTCTTCCCACCCAAGAATCATCTCTACTCTCCCGATTGGGTGCATAGATTTTGGATTCGTAGGCTGATGGCTATTGCTTACTTTAAGGACTTCGATGAAGTCCTCGACCGCAAAGAGCGTGTTGACGGGTCGAACACAAAGAAGTTTAGCGACAGAGTCGTGCGATTTGGCTTTCATGCCAGACATATAGAACACAACGACGTAACAAACAATTGGCAGCAGAAAGCTTCCTCTAGGGAGAAGCTCAAGAGAACTCGAATACTTGAGCTCGATGAGAATGAGCTTGAAGCAATGGAAGGCCCACAGAAGGTCGTTACCCACAAGGTCCGTGAACGTGACCCTAAAATAATAAAGCTCAAAAAAGCAAGTGTATTACGAGACACTCTCAAGCTTGCCTGCGAGGTCTGTAAATTCGATTTCAAGGAACGATACGGAAAGCATGGCGAAGGGTTTGCAGAATGCCATCATATCGTCCCGCTTTCAACTCCCGACCGCAGTCCAATCACATCTCTAAGCGATCTAGCGATTGTGTGTGCAAATTGCCATCGGATGTTACATCGAGGAAGAAGCTGGCCAACACTCGACGAACTCCGCGGACTGCTCCATGCAAAAGGTCAAACTGCCTCAACGATGAAGCGGATTCCAGCCAAGACTGCCGTCATCGCCTTCGCCGACAAGCGTCCAATTCGATCTTCTAATTCCATCTTGTCCACGGTAGCGATTTGAGAAACGTTTACAACACATGTCTTTGGCAAATTTGCCTCTCCCTTTTTCAAAACAACATTTCCAGGTGCAGAAGCCCTATCAATATTGGAAGTAATCAGACATACCACTGTAGTGGCGATCCTGCTTTTATTTAAGAGGTCACTCTGCACAACAACACATGGATGCATTTCGGCTGGCCTTGACCCGATAGGAGCTCCGAAGTCGAGCCAAAACACGTCACCTTGCTGGATACCACCTACCATTTGTCTGTAATTCGAAACTTTGTTCTGAGTTTTCTAACGAGTGCGCGTTCCGATTTAGTTGGCTCATCAGCATAGGCACGGTTCAATTGATCCAGAATGAGTTCCCGCTTCCGACGAAGCAGGTAATCGTTTAATGCGTCGGCGATTAGACGGCTCCGGCTCAATCCAAGCTCCCGAGCGGCGGTATCTGCTCTTTCCATCAGTGAATCCTCAATCGAAATCGCTGTCTTCATACTTTCGGTTATACCACTCTTCATACCATTTCATTTTTCAGTAAAACCACAGCCTCCATAAGCGCTGAGCGAAAGATCCAAGACTTTGGTTTTGAGCCGGTAATGCTTTGATCTGATCACGTGATTATCTGGCCAGTAGCCCAGACCGAAACGCAATCGAAAGGATGCAGAGGGTCTGCTCTCTGAACGGTTGAACATGTCGACATCGGGATAAAGGCCAAAGCCGCTTACTACGTCTTCCGACTTTGCCGAGTTTAGGGCTTAGCTCTTCTTCAACCGCCGCAGCGTAAACAGATCCGGATTAGTCTGCGCCGTCTCCAGCCGCTTCCAATCGTCATCGACATGCAGAAACTTACCGGCGATATGGTTTGATACCTCTGAGGCGAGAAAGCAAGCCAGATCAATTTGTTTGTCGGGCTTCACGCCACCAGTCTGCTGGATCTTCTCAGCCGCATCAATTTCTTTCCAACCCGCTGCATCCCCAGCAGCCAGAATCTCATCAGTCATCGTTGTGTAGGCGCCGCCGGGCGACATACTGTTTACCTGAATGTTGTGGTCGCGCAATTCCTCAGCCAGCGATTCCCCAAACCGCACAACTGCCGCCTTCGATGCCGAGTAAGCCGTGAAATTCGGTCGCGGCGTAGCAGCCCCACCGCCAGCCAGAATCACAATCTTGCCACGCCGGTTCTCAATCATCTTTGGCACTACAGCCCGGCAGGAATTTACTACTCCCATCAGATTTGTTTCAAAGGTATCGGCCCAGGCCTTCATCGAATTTTTGTGCATGGGCCCGATCGGGCCTTGAATCGCCGCTGCGCAAATCAACACCTGCACAGCGCCGTGACGATGCCGCATCAAGTCGAGCACGCCGCTGAGGCGCTCGAAGTCCCGCACATCGGCAGCAAGCTTGTGACTAATGCCGCCGGCATGTTTGATCTCAAGATCAGTCATGTCGAGTTCTGCCCCGGTTCGCGCCACAAGCCCAATGCGAGCACCCCGGGCCGCAAAGCCAATCGCAAGCCGCTTCCCAATTCCCCGGCCAGCCCCGGTGATCACTACATTCAGTCCCTCTACGGGATACGCATTATGAGCCATTTTCACACCCAATTCAATCGCCATTCGGAGTGTACCTTAGCTTTGGCGAGACGGCGAGGCCAATTCAATTCCAAGTTCCGAGTAGCGCGCTACAGCACTATAAGGAGGGTGATGCAACATTTCCTGAATGCCGTCATCTTGTTCATCTGTGATCGCTTCCAGAGTAAGGACGAGTCGCGCCGCTTTGGAGAAGCTAGACTGGTTTCGAGGTTATGCGGGACAGCCACGAAGGACTCACGGAGATCAAGTGCTCATACCAGCGTGATGGGCAGTACTATTGTGCCGTGAAGATCGTTAAGTCCGGCGAAGATGCAACGTTAGAGTTCGGCGTTTCTGAATCGAGTTATTTCGCATTAAAGCGTATTCTGGACTCGAGACCTTTCGACTCGATGCCGGGCATTCCATACCAGTTCTTCTTCAGCGGCTCCTACACCGGTGCAGTTCAAGGGACGGAGACTTTAACGTTCGGTGTCCGCGTGGAACAGGGTGACAAGGCAAAGAATTTCGACTACAAGGGCCCACGCGCTTTGCTGGCAAACCTGCTCTGGTTCCAGGGCCTTACCTCGCTCGATCAGGCATCAGGGCTGAAGCGAATGGACGACTAGTATTGAATTTCCCTGGAAGATCGCTGCCTTGGACATAATCATTATCCCGACCTCTCGACCTATCGCCTTCAAGCAACTTCTAGCACGTGATGTTTGAGGCGTGCTAGCTAGCTACAGATTGCTCTGGATTTGTGATCAGATACTCTAAGATTTCCTGCTCGCGTTGTTTTACCTCGAGAAGGATCGGCTCAGACATTCGTGCGTAGTCCTGTCGCGAATGGACTTTACGGGCCTGAAGGAGGACTTTGCGTAAGTTAGTGATGCATTGCTCCGCAAGAAGCATCTGCTCGTCAGTGTGAATCACGGTAGTTCCAGTTCCACAATACCGCGTTTGCGAAAGTCCCTTGAGCTTTGGTAGGTGTCTAGCCAAAGATCGAGGACTTCTTTCCCGATAGAAGCCCGCGCCCAGTAGACGTCCGATTGAAGCGCAGCTTCGCCCGCACAGAATCGAAAACGTCTTGCGCCTGGCTGGCAATTCCATCCACCTCAAAATCGTCATCCATGATCAGGAGAATGTCGAGATCGTTTGGAGCTGTTTTCGCTGTAACAAAACTGCCCCAAATGAAGATTCGGCGCAGCTTTCCGTTTGAGTCCGCCAGTACTAAGAGCATTTGGAGCCGACCAATGAGCCAATCGCGCCTCAAAGATGAGCCACCGAACCGGGACTGAAATTCACGCCAATCCACCTTATGAACCTCAAGAGGCAGCTCACCTTCAGAAGAAAGATCGGGCAGCACAAAGGAACGATAGCAGAATTGTGTTGCCTTGAATGCCGTGCTGAATTTGCGTCCAACTGGATTGGCCTAAATCACATCATATTGCAGGAGCTACCGACTTCACGTGATCCCGTCCAGCCGCATAACTCAAACACTCATGCGGTCGTTGCAGGCGTCCGGCGAAGCTTCGCCTGATGGTCTGGGCAGTTCCTGCAAAATTATTTAACCTTAATACAAGAGTGCGCTTCAGCTTCAAACCTACGAAAAGTGAGCGATTGCGGGCAAACCCTCACCCGAGGCCTCGGGCTTGTTGAAAAAAGTACATGAGCTGCTCCGGTAGCTACATCACCTGGATCGCCGCAGCGTAGCGGTCCACCAAGGAGGAAATTCACTTGTATGAAGAAAACCAGTAAGAGCAAGCCACCATCTGCGGAGTCTATCGCCCAGCTTGCCGATAGGGGCAAGATCGTCATGTCATTTTATAAAGGGCAGGGCCGCATGGTTCACCCCAAAACCGCACAGCCGATTCAGCGAGTCAACGTGGATTTTACCGCCGAAATGCTGCGAGAATTAGACCTCGCCGCCGAGAGTCTCAATGTGAGCCGGCAAGCTGTCATCAAAACGTTGGTGCGTCAAGCGCTCAACCAGCACTATCTGGCGCAGCAACACCGGCAAGTGGCAAATCGAAAAACAGTCTAGCCGCACCCCACCCTCAAATCCACTGCCCGCCATACGTTATACTCAATGTGGAAAACTTCGCGCCAACTTTGGCGCCATCTTGATTAAGGAGACTGATGAGTAAGGAAGATTCAATAGAAGTAACCGGCGTGGTGATCGAAAAACTGCCGGACGGTAAATTTAGCGTTCAACTCGAAGCGGAACGTATGGTGCTCGCGCATCTGGCAGGCAAGCTTCGACAGAATCGTATCCGTGTACTCGCAGGCGACCGCGTCACTTTGGAGCTATCTCCATACGACCTCACCAAGGGACGTATCACCTACCGTCACAAGTAGGACTGGGCTCGGCACAAATTGCGTTCACAGCGATTTGCGCTTCACACCCATTTTTTTTCTCGATCCTAAACCACTGATTCATAATCACTTGTTCTCCTAGCACCTCTCTTGTATGTGCCTGGTAGGGACAAAGGCGATAGCTGCACTTCTTAGTCTGGCTGTCGAGGTGAATCTCTATGGCTACCTTTGGATCAGGAAATAACAACCGTAGAAATACGTTTGAGGGTGGACTCGCGATTGAGTTCGAACGGTTGCTCGTTGGGCAACCCGGTGTGGCGAAACAGATACTGCCATTTGTTGAAATGTTTGAGGCAGGTTTGTCGCCAGAAGGCCGCCCGTCAGGCATATTTCTTTTGCTTGGGCCCACGGGCACCGGCAAGACCCGTTCAGTCGAAGCCCTGGCTGAAACGCTGCATGGCAGCAATCGCCATGTTTTACGCATCGACTGTGGCGAATACCAGATGGATCACGAAGTGGCCAAATTGGTGGGTGCCCCGCCAGGCTATCTGGGCCATCGCGAGACGCAGCCGCTGCTGTCTCAGGCCCGCATCAACTCTGTATCGAGCGAAAAATCAGCACTCTCGATCTTGCTCTTCGATGAAATCGAAAAGGCAGCACCCTCGATGATGCGCATGTTGCTTGGCATACTCGATCGTGGCATTCTTCGCCTCGGCGATAACAACCTCGTCAACCTTGAGCGAACCATGATCTTCATGACCAGTAATCTTGGTGCAGACAAAATGCAAAAGGAACTGGTTCCCACAATGGGCTTTTTTCCCAATGCAACAAACGAAGCCAAAGGGCCAGGTGCCAAGCGTCTGGAATCCATCGGCCTGGCTGCAGCCAAGAAAAAATTCTCTCCAGAATTCATGAACCGGATTGATGCGACCATCGCCTACCAGCCGCTAGGCGACAAGGCTCTCACGAAAATTCTGAATCTGCAAATCGACAACATCCAGCACCATGTGGATCTGCGAATGGGCGCGCGCTCCTTTGAGCTAGAACTCACAGCCAAGCTCAAGCGCTTCCTGCTCGACAAGGGCACAAGCATAGAATATGGGGCTAGAGAACTCAAGCGCACAATTCAACGCTTCGTCCTGCAACCACTGGCCGGGGTGATCAACAAAGGGCAAATACCGCCAGGCGCACTAGTCGAAATGGATTTCAAAAATGGTGAAAAGATCCTGATCCGGATTCATGCTGATGAAGACGATCAGGAAGATTAGGGTTTACCCGGGAGATATTCTACGGTTTCAGTAATCGTGGTCTTCTGTCGCGTCGTGACTTCCAGCCGGAAACTCACCTTGTTTTCCGCATTCATGTAAATCACGCTGCCGTTCTGTAACTGCCGCGAATCCAGATTAACCATTTTCGAATATTCGCCATCCATGATGCGGAGAGAACCGCTCACCGCTTCGTGGATTGCAGTGGACGCACGGTCCCATCTCACAACGATTTTGCCGTTCTCCGTTTTGGCCGACAATTCAAGCTCAACGGTATTCGTTGTCCCACGCTGCAACTCGTTCTTGTTCAGCATCAAGGCCGACTGGAATCCAACCACCACACCCACAATCAAAAACACAAATGAGAGTGGTATCCAAACCCATCTGCTGCGGAATTGTACAGCAGGGGAACTCGGTTCACGCCTTACCTTCTCAACTCTTGGTGCACTGGGTTTGCTCTCTCCGCCGCGGGTCTTTACCCATTCGCGAAGGTCTGGGCCTTGTTGCTCCTCCGAAACGGCGACCATCGTGGGCAGCTCAGATGCAAAACTCCGCACTGGCATCGATGCCCCACCCCCCAAATCCCGCCGTTTGAAAGGAAACTCCTGGTAGGACGACTCCTGTCGAAAGCCGCCGTTCTCTTGGAAGAAAAACGCACCTACACTGGTTCTGGTCGCAAATGGTCTTACCAGCAAAATGATCTGGTCAGGATCACTACAATAGGTTTCAAAGCGCTCCAGATCCTCATCAGCCAAACCAAGTGCTTCGCGCGTATGGCTCCGGTAGATGCCAACCAGTCTCGGCTCGCTTCCAACTGCTGCTTTGGCCTGCTCTACCGCGTCGCGAAATTTGGCTTCATCGTTTTCTGTCAAAAGGTAGGAAGGTCCCCGCATATAGTCGCAAGTGATGGGTACAAAATCTTCGATTCGAACCACCAGACTCTCGCCCTTTATGATCGAACCCAAAAGTAGCCCGCCAACTTCCACCCCCCGCTTTGGAACTGCCCCAAACCCTCGCATCACATCCATGGCAAGCCGGTCCACGACATTGAAATCGACGTGGATCGATACTGGTTTGCCAGCTACTTCCCAAACGTAGTGGGAAGGGGATTGGACGAGATTTTCCATCTGCCTTAATATTCCATGCTAAGCGTCATTGGCATATTACTCAAGCAATACTCTCACAACTTTTGGCGAATCCAAAAGTACGCAATTCTGCCTCTCGTCCGTTATTATCGTCAGGTGGCTGGAGTTCTTTATGTTGTCGGCACGCCTATTGGCAATCTGGAGGATCTTTCCGTCCGCGCCCAGCGCATTCTGCAAACGGCGAGCGTGGTCGCCTGCGAAGATACGCGCCAGTCCTCCAAGCTCATGGCGGCTGCCGGTGCCCATCGGCCTCTTCTTAGCCTGCATGAACATAA
>JBKJUN010000975.1:0-9810 GCA_046590555.1 Bryobacter sp.
TTCTTTGGCCGCGCTCATGCAGCGACTTCGATGCTATCGGCCACTGGCTTGTGGAATTCAAACACGCAAAGCTACGACGCGGACCTCGTTGCGCATCTTGGCTTGAGGCCTGAACAGCTAGCCGATCTCAGTCTGCTCGATCAAGCTGCGCAGGGTCTGCTTCCTGCCTATGCCAAGCGCTGGCCTCTGTTTGCAGAGATCCCGTGGTTCCCCTCGATTGGCGACGGAGCTGCCAACAATATCGGCTGTGGCTGCGATACGCCTAACGAGTTTGCCTTGATGGTTGGTACTACTGGTGCGATGCGAGCCGTCTTTGAGCGCCCGCATGTCGAGATTCCGGAGGGACTCTGGTGTTACCGCCTCGACCCGCGCCGCTTCGTCCTCGGCGGTGCGTTGTCAAACGGCGGCAAGGTATTTGAATGGGTGATGGAACGCTTCCAGATGCCGGCTGACTGGGAGCAACAGCTATCCCAGATCAATCCTGGCTCGCATGGCTTGACGGTAATGCCGCTCTTTGCCGGCGAACGCAGTACCAAATGGCGGGCCGATGCCCGCGGCGCGATCACAGGCTTGAACCTCAACACGACGCCTGTCGAGATTCTGGCTGCTTCGCTCGAATCGGTGGCTCTGCGCTTTCGCTTGCTTTACGATATTTTGTCTGACCGGCTTGGCGCGCCCGAGCGCGTGATCGCCACCGGTGAGGCGTTGCGCAAATCTACTGTCTGGACACAGATGATGGCCGATGCCCTCGGCCGCCCGGTCGTGGCAAGCCTTGAGAAGGAGACTTCTGCGCGGGGTGCTGCGATGCTGGCCCTCGAACGTATCGGCGCAGTCAGCCATCTCAGCGAGATCCCATCCACCACTGGGGACACCTTTCTGCCGAGGCCTCAGTTTGCCGATGCCTACTCGCGACTGCTCGAAGAACAGAAAACGCTGTATCGCCGTCTCTTTGAAGCTCCGTAGATGCGAAAATAGCGGCAATGCCTTCTGAACTCAGCCCCGAGCTGCAAGCACGCGCCGCAAAGATCCAGGTTCTACTCATGGACGTCGATGGTGTCCTTTACGATGGCCGTCTCTACAACATCCCCTTTCCGGATGGTTCGATTCTTGAAACCAAAGCATTTGATTCGCAAGATGGCATTGCCCTGCAGTGGCTGAGCTGGCACGGCATTGTTACTGGTGTGATCTCTGGCCGGGTTTCTCCCGCCACTACCGAGCGTGCCCGTCAGGCCAAGATGAAGTATGTCTACCAGGGACACATTGAAAAAATCCCGATTCTCGACGAGATTATGGCTGATGTTCAGGTACCGCCTGAGAATGTAGCCTACATTGGGGACGATTTCACCGATGTCGTCATCTATAACCGCGTCGGCCTCAGCTTTGCTACCGCCAATGCCCGCGAGGAAGTGAAACGCTCCGCTCACGTGACAACCGCCGCCAAAGGTGGCGAAGGTGCAGTACGTGAAGTTTGCGAACTGATCCTCAAGGCCAAAGGTATCTGGCCCGAAATTCTCAAAAAGTACGAAATCCATGTCTGAAACCAAGCTCGCTCTTTTGCTCCGCGTCCACCCCGGCCCCGGAGTCCTCCACCAGATCACGGGCGTGATCGCCGCTCATCAAGGCAACATTACCTCGGTGGCCATTCTTGGCAGCCGCATGGACAATGAAGAGCGAACTTTCTTTGAGATTGAATTGCCGCAACCGGATTCGGCAATTGTCCTAACCGAACTAGCGGCTTTACCGTCTGTGCTTGGAGTCGAAGAAGTTCGCAGCATGGATAAGATCTACGGCAAGCGGATCATCATTATGGGTGGTGGCGCGCAAGTCGCGCAGGTCGCCATTGGCGCGATTTCGGAAGCCGACCGTCATAATCTGCGTGGCGAACACATCTCGATTGACACAATTCCCCTGGTGGGCGAGCAACAACTGGCGGATGCGGTGCGAGCCGTCGCGCGGCTACCGCGCGCCAAAGCGCTGGTGCTCGCCGGCTCACTGATGGGTGGCGAAATCGAAATCGCTGTTCGCGAAGTTCGGGCCCAGGGCTTGCTTGTGGTGAGTCTTAATATGGCCGGTAGCGTGCCTGAGGCGGCCGATCTAGTAGTCTCAGATCCAGTCCAGGCCGGGGTGATGACCGTGATGGCTGTCGCCGATACTGCAAAATTCAACATCGCACGTCTGAAGCAAAGAGTGTTTTAGGCCGATATTCCGATTTGAGCAGCATCAGCCCCCCCATTCCCGAAAATCTCGCTCGCGCTTATTCGATTCTCGAAGTGCGCCCGATGTCCACGAGCGAAGAAGTGCGCACCGCCTATCTCGATCTGGTGAAGATCTGGCATCCTGACCGTCACCAAACTGAGCCCGAACGTCTTCGTCGTAAGGCCGAAGACAAGCTCAAAGAAATCGTTAATGCCTACGAAACGATCCAGAAGCACGGTGAGATGGCCGAAGAGGTCCCGCTGATTGCGATGGATTTTGGGGAGTTCTGGGGATTTATCGATGAACAGGGTAAAACGGTGATTCATCCGGAATTTTCACAAGCACGAGGCTTCGTGCGGGGACTTGCCGCTGTGCAGTCGGTAGAAAAGTGGGGCTTCATCGACAAGAATGGCTACTGGCGTATCAACCCGCTCTATGAGGATTGCTCAGACTTTGCCGAGGGCCTGGCAGCAGTGCGGTGGTATGGGCGTTGGGGGTTTATCGATTCCCAGGGGGCTTTTGCGATTCCACCGCGCTATCAGGAAGCGCGAAGTTTTGCCGATGGCTGGGCCGATGTTCGACTGGGTGCCCGCTGGGGCAAGGTAAACCCAGCCGGCGAACTTGTTTTCGATCCGACAGGCAGCGGGCATCATATTTCTTAAAGAATCTCCTAAAAAAAAGACCGCCCAATTGAGGGCGGTCAATAAAAACTGCTAAGGAGAGGGACAAATACCAAAAGATTTATTGCACGTTGGGGTTGGAAGCCCCACTCGTGCGGAATTCGTATTGCTGAATTTCAAGAGCCGCTTTACCGTCTTCGCAACGCACCACGCGTCCACGGGCTACCAGCTTCAATGGGGTTTTGTTGTTCAACTGGGCCGGCCAATTGATAGATACTTCCACTCGTTTGCCAGGAATGAGAAGATGTTCTGAGGTGAATAAGACACCTGAGCTGCTCATGTTGACTGTCTTGCCTGCGCCTGCTTCATCAGCGCTACGCTTTGACAAAACCTTGTAGCGAACCTCTCGCTCGATCGGAAACCGATCTGAGGCCCGGCGATCACTCGCGTCCTTGACGCCTCGACTGCTGCTTTGCATCCCAAACACTATATTGTTCTCCTGACACTGTTAAGGATGCGCCATAAGGCGAAATTCCTCAATCCCCTAATGGGTCTAATTTTACTGAGTACAAAGGTACTAGTTTTGAATGCTTTAGAATGCTATCTATGCCACTCTCACCGAGCCGATATACATGTTTGTTCGCCTTTTCTTTGCTTTTCGCTCCCGGATTGATGTTTGCCGAGAAAAAAGCAGTGCTTCCAGCAGGTGCGCCTACTGCTGGACCTTACTCGCCTGGAATCCTTTCTAATGGCACCCTCTACGTTGCTGGCCAGATTGGCCGCGACGCAAAGGGCAATATCCCTGACAATTTCGAAGAAGAAGTAAAGGCTTGCATCGACAACATCGACCGCATCCTAAAAGAAGTCGGCGTGACGCCGGCCAACGCAGTTGCTGTTCAGGTCTACTTGACCGACATGGATCTCTTCGACCGCATGAACAAAGTGTACATGACGTACTTCCCGGAGCCACGCCCGGCCCGGACAACGGTTGGCGTGGCCAGGCTGGTTGGCAAGTCGCGGATCGAGATCACCGTTACGGCTGATGCTACCGGAGCTAAGAAGAAGTAGCCTCGCGGCGTTTCTTCCATTCCTCGAGTCTTTCGCGAATTTTGGCTTCGACGCCCCTGTTGGTTGGGTTGTAAAACTCAGTCCCCTCCAGTCCCGGCGGCAAACACTTCATGCCCACCACTGCGTCCGCGCTCTGGTGGGCATGTTGGTATCCGGTGCCGTAGCCCAGCTCCTTCATCAATCGGGTAGGTGCATTGCGCAGTTGCATGGGTACAGGCTCGGCCAGACGCTCTCTTGCCGCAGCCTGAGCAGCTTTTAGTGCTTGATAGGCAGCGTCGCTCTTGGCCGCCATTGCGAGATAGATTGTGATCTGGGCCAGGGCCTGATCGCCTTCTGGCTCGCCCAGAAAGTGAACCGTCTGCTGGCAGGCGATGGCTTGTTCGACGGCCCGCGGGTCGGCAAGGCCGATATCTTCGACAGCCATCCGCACCAGACGGCGGGCAAGGTACATGCGGTCTTCACCCGATTCAAGCATTCGGGCCAGCCAGTAGATGGCGGCGTCGGGGTCGCTCGATCGAACGCTCTTGTGCAGGGCGCTTACCAGGTTGTAATGTTCTTCGCCGCTCTTGTCATAGAGCAGCATCTTGCGTTCGAGTACGCCTTCGAGGCTCGCCTGCGTGATGCGGCCTCCGTCGGCGACAGAGCCGGCCATCTCCACCAGGTTCAGCGCATTGCGGGCATCGCCATTGACAAAGCTGGCGATCATCCCGGGTACCTGTTCGTCAGCTTCGACGCCCATCTCTTTGAGTCCACGGTTTACCAGTTCTGCCAGTTCTTCGATCGAAAGTCCGCGGAGGGTAAAGACCTTCGCCCTGCTAAGCAATGCCCCATTTACTTCGAAGCTTGGATTCTCGGTGGTGGCCCCGATGAGCACGATGTCGCCCCGCTCGACATAAGGCAAAAAGGCATCCTGCTGCGCCTTGTTGAAGCGATGAATCTCGTCGACAAAGACGACCGTACGCCGGCCGTAGCGCAGGTTCTTCTCGGCCTCGGCCATGACGGTCTTGATCTCTTTGATGCCGCTGAGAACGGCACTAAAAGGGATGAAGTCGGCTTTTGATTCCTTGGCGAGCAGGCGGGCGATTGTGGTCTTGCCTACGCCCGGAGGCCCCCACAGGATCATGCTCTTGAGCTTGTCCTTGTCGACCATCATCCGTATCGGGCGGCCCGGTGCCAGCAGATGCCGCTGGCCGACTACATCTTCAAGACGCTCCGGGCGCAGACGTTCGGCCAGCGGCCGGGTTGCGGCCCCCAGATCTTGTGCGGCTGGTTCATCGCCAAAGAGGCTGCTCATTCGGCATCGCCTCGTTGGCGTGCCGCCTCATAGAGAAATACCGCCGCAGCGATGGCCGCATTCAAACTTTCTACCCCTTGAGTTGGGATACGGACAGGCTGTGTTGCCTTCCGAACCGCTTCGCTGAGGCCTTGGCCTTCACTTCCGATCACAATCGCACAGGGGCCGCGCCAGTCGACGTCCTTGGCCAGCTTGCCGGTATCGCCTGAGTCGCCTGCCGCTCCGTAGAGGGTCAGCTTCAATTCGCTCAATTCCCCGCGAAAGACAGGCAGTCGAAAGATGCTGCCAGCGGAAGCGCGAAGAACCTTGGGGTTGGCGAAATCAACCGTCCCGCGCAAGGCGAATACAGCGGTTGCCCCAAACGCTTCGGCCGAGCGAAGAATGGTTCCGGCATTGCCTGGGTCCTGCACGCTATCGAGGGCGACAATGAGCGGGTTGCCCTCAAAGAGCATCTTGCGGTCCCACTGCGGCCCACGCACCAGCGCCATGATGCCCTGGGGCGTTTCCATACTTGATAAGTCACGATATACAGAGTCGGGGAGTTCGAGGATACGGTCTGCCACCGCCCCTACACCAGATAAACCCTGCGCCGTGCCAATGATGGCTTCAATCTTCATCCCACTGGTAAGAGCTTCTTCGAGCAGGTGAAATCCTTCCGCCACGAGGCAGCCATCTTCGGTGGCCGCCCCCTTTTGGATGGCCCTCTTTACGACTTTCATAAGGGGGTTCTGTAAACTCGAAATTCGCTCGATGCGCGATACGTCCATAGCTTCAGTAGACTAAATTCAAACCAGTTGAAGAAATTTTTGTCCATCGCCGCCATGATTTTGTTGGCGATCTGGGTCTACCAGGTCGCGCAAATCACGATTGCCGTGCGTAATCAGGCCCAACTGGACGAGGCGCGGCCTTCGGATGTGATCGTTGTTCTCGGGGCTGCCGAATATAAAGGCAAGCCTTCTCCAGTCTTTAGAAGCCGACTCGATCACGCCTTTGATCTCTTTCAGAAAAAGCTGGCACCCCGAGTGCTGACCACTGGCGGCTCTGGTGGTGAACTTGTCCATACTGAAGCCGAGGTCGGTCGCCGATACCTGGCCGGGAAGGGAATTCCAGTGGAGATGATTTATATCGAGCCCGAGGGTTCCACCACGGCGCAATCTACAGCAGCCAGCGCCGAGATCATTAAACGCATGGGCTGGAACACCTGCATCCTCGTCAGCGACGGCTATCATCTCTTTCGCGCCAAGCGCATGATGAGTTCCTACGGCCTCGATTGTGTCGGTTCTCCACGTCAGGCAAAGGAGTTATCGAATTTCCAGACAGGCTGGCTTTATCTACGCCAGGCAGTTGGCTATTCGCTCTTTGATCTGGGGCTACGCTTTTAGCGCGCGGGCGCTGATTTTGCGAAACTTCACCGGACCATGGTCGCCCTGAATCATGATCGGGCCCTTGGATGCTTCGGGCAGAGTCATCGCCGACCGGGTCGGGCCCTCGCACTCCACGTTTTCCTGCACCAATTGCCCGTTGTAGATGACCTTGAGGAACTTTGCATTCTCGGTCTTCTTGCCGCCGCTGAAGCGTGGGGCACGAAACGTGATCTGGTAGCTCTGCCACTCGCCTGGGGCCTTTGAAGCATTGACGCGGGCGACGCTGCCGCCAACGGGTTTGTTGTCGATCCATCGATGATAGATCGAGCCGCCGTCCTGGGTGCCGATTTTGGCAGTGCCGAAGCTGTCGAAAATCTGAACCTCATAGAGGCCATTCAGATAGATCCCCGAGTTTGAACCCTTTGGAATCTGAAACTCGACATTCAGCTCAACGTCTCCAAACTGGGCAATCGAGACAATGTTGTTCACCTTGCCAGCGGGGCCGTTTGCGAGGAGGCCGCCGTCTACGGTCCACTGCTGAGGCTTGCCGTCTCGCGGTAGCCAGCCCTTCAGGCTTTTGCCGTCAAAAAGAGATTTGCTGCTGGCACCAAGCATTGGAGCCGCAAGCAGGAGGAAAGATCTTCGTTGCATACTTTCTATAGCCTATGACTCTTTACGACTGGAATGAAATCCCCCTCGAAAAAGTGACGCCGTTTTTCGCCCGCCGCGTCATCCACACTGCCGGCATGACCATTGCCCAACTCGAGCTCAAACAGGGCGGCCATGTTTCGCTTCACCACCACATCAATGAGCAAGTCTCAATGGTTCATACGGGCAAGTTGGCCTTCCACATGGGTGGAGAGGTTATTACGCTCGGACCCGGCGAGTCGCTGGTGGTCCCGCCCAATCTGCCTCACTCGGTTGATGTCGTCGAAGACTCGATCGTCACAGACCTCTTCACCCCGCGTCGCGAAGACTGGATCAGCGGCAACGACGCTTACTTGCGGAAATAACCGGCTGGCCGCCTCGTAGCGATAACTGTGGGCAGTCCAGCTTTTCGTTCTGGGCATGGGGCTCTGCGATCCAAAGCTGCTTTACGTCCTCCGGGGGCCGGAACCAGATCACACGCCCCTTCGGGCGCCTGCTTTCTACCCACAAGAGCCGTTTGCCGTCCCAGTGCAACTGCGCCATCGCGCTCACCGGATGCTCATGAAAGGCATTGATCGCAAAGAGCCGCCAAGGCAGTTCAAATCTGGCCGGGCTCTGGATCCAGTAATTGCCGCAGAACAGATCCAGCCGCCCGTCTCCGTCGACATCGGCCTGCAATAAGCCACCCTGCCAACTGGCTGTGTAGAACGAATACAGATCCAGGTACTTCCACTTTGTGCCCCAGGCACCGCTTGCCTCGTAAAAGCGAATGGCCATCCCGTAGGGCAGAATCATGATTCCACGGCGGCCAAACAGCTCCAGCGAATAACACTCGCGCGTCACTACGTGATGGTCTAGCACCCACCTCTTGCCGCCCCGGCCGATTGCCACCAGCGCCCCTTCCGCTCCGCCACCTTCAACCGTCACCCGCTCCGTCCTGCCATCCCGGTCCACGTCGACATCAATCGCGCAATGATCGATTGCACCCGAACAAACAAAACCAGCCATCATAAGAAGCAGAACGCGCATCAATCGGCATTCTACTCATAAGGCCCAATGGACCCCCTACGCCGCATCCTTCGACTCGAAGACGAAAGCCCAAATCTCGACGAAGCAGCGTTGCTCATCGCACGCATTGAGTACCCGAACCTGCCCATGGCACCGTGGCTTGCCGAGCTCGATTACCATGCCGAAGAAATCCGGCGCCGCAACACCCGCAGCTTCCGTCTGGCTGCTCACCAATACCTCTTCGGCGAAATGCAACTGGCCGGCAATGTGGACGACTACTACAACGCTCACAATTCCTGCCTGAACTATGTTCTCGAGTCACGCAAAGGCATCCCCATTACACTTTGCCTGCTCTATATGGAACTGGGCCGCCGCCTTGGTGTCGAAGTCGAAGGTATTGGCGCGCCGGGACACTTTCTGGTCCGCCTGGAAGAAGAAGAAGACACCTACTATCTAGACATCTACAATGGCGGCCAAATCCGCGATGACATCGAGGGCGAAGTGGATGCGCGCTTTCTTGCGCCTGCTCCAAAACGAATGATCCTCATTCGCATGCTCAACAATCTGCGAGTCATTTATCTGCAGCGGCAGGCCTGGACCAAAGCAGCCGAGGTGCTAAGTCTCCTTCTTGAAGCCGACCCGGTGGATGCCGATGCGTTGCGACAGCGGGCGGCAACATTTGCCGCTACCCATCGCTTTCAGGCGGCTGCACAAGATCTTGATCGATACCTGCAGCTACGCCCCTTCGATCCGGATAAGGAAGAGCTTCAAGGCCAGATCTCGCGCTTGCGCCGCATGCACGCTCACAAGAATTAACAAGGTATCTGTAAGGCTGCATCCTGTGCTGCACGGCACCAATGAGACATCTGTCTGATCCTGTGCGGAATGATCGGTTTCTCGAAAGCCGTTCAAAGTACTTTTGGGACGTTATACTAGGCGACTCATGCTGCATGAATTAATAAAAGTATGGTTTGAGTGGTCCCGCGATATGGGCTACTGGGGTGTTTTTCTAATGATGGCGCTCGAAAGCACGATTGTACCGGTGCCGTCGGAGATCATCATGCCGCCCGCTGGTTATTGGGCTCAACAGGGGCAGATGTCGCTGTGGGGAGTGATTCTGGCTGGTGGCCTTGGGTCTACCTTCGGGTCGAGTCTTTGTTACTGGTTCTCGTATACGCTGGGGCGCGCCTTTCTTGCGAAGTATGGCAAGTGGTTCCTGCTGCCGCCGGAACGTCTGGAATTGGCTGAGAAGTGGCTGGCTGAATTTGCTTTAGGTGGGGTCTTCTTTTCGCGACTGCTGCCGGTGGTGCGCCACCTGATCGGCTTCCCCGCTGGGCTGATCCGGGTGCCGTTTGGGAGTTTCGCTCTGGTTACCTTTGTCGGTTCGACGCTCTGGTGCGGGATCCTGGCATGGTTTGGCGCGCAGACTATTGGTCGGCAGCCAGGGTTGCTTGACGATCCCGAGGCAATGGTAAAGGCCGTAAAGGGCAATCTGATCTGGATTCTCCTGCTTGTCATCGGCCTGGGAGCAGGCTGGTTTTTTGTGCGCTGGTTTGGACAGCGCAAGCGCACAATCTGAGTACAATCAAGAAGTTGCATGAATCTGCCTCTT
>JBKJUN010001050.1:0-4179 GCA_046590555.1 Bryobacter sp.
CTTCCTTCTGCGCGACACCGGCCTCTTCAACACAATCCTCATGGCCACCGGCCTCATCAGCCAGCCCCTCCCCCTCCTCTACAACCACGGCGCAGTCCTGCTAGGCCTCGTCTACACCAGCCTCCCACTAGCGATCCTGCCCATCTACTCGACGCTAGAACGCCTCGACTATTCGATGGTAGAAGCCGCCGGCGACCTCGGCGCAAAACCACTGACAACGCTCTTCAAAGTCATCCTCCCCATCGCAACCCCGGGTCTCCGCGCCGCCGCCTTCCTCGTCTTCGTCCCCAGCCTGGGCACCTATCTAACCAGCGATCTACTCGGCGGCGGCAGCACGATCCTGATCGGCAACCTGGTCCAAAACCAATTCACCACAGCCAGAGACTGGCCCTTCGGTGCCGCCGCCTCCCTAATCCTGATGGCCATCGTCCTGGTAGGCCTTTGGGCGGTCACCAGAAACGGAGAAGACGTTTTATGAGACCAACTCTATTGGGCCTCTACGCAACGCTAATCTACGTCTTCCTCCACCTGCCACTGGTGGTCCTGGCAATCTTCAGCTTCAACTCCTCCAAGCTCACCCACTGGGAAGGTGCCTCCCTCATCTGGTACCAAACCGCGCTAACAGACCCAGCCCTGCTCGAAGCCACAGCCAACAGCCTCATCATCGCCACCTTCTCGACGATCCTCGCGACAATCATCGGCACCCTAGCCGCCTACGCTCTATGGAAGCAAAAGGCCCGCTGGATCACTGCCTCCCTATCTGTCTCGCTCGTTACCCCAGAAATCGTCACAGCCATCTCACTACTAGCCCTCTTCCAGATCATCTTCAGAACCCTAAGCCTCCAACTGGGAATGCACACTGTCGTCCTCGCCCACCTCAGCTTCTGTCTGGTCTACGTAGTGATGGTGATTCTGGCCCGCCTGCGCACGATGGACAACACCTTCGAAGAAGCCGCGCAAGACCTCGGAGCCACCCCCTTCGAAGCCTTCTGGCACGTCACCCTGCCAATGCTAAAGCCCGGCATTATAGCCGCAGCCCTGCTAGCCTTCACCACCTCACTAGACGATTACGTGATCACCAGTCTGGTCGCCGGCGTCGACAGCGAAACCCTCCCGATGATCATCTACGGAATGGCCCGGCGCGGCGTCAACCCGGCAGTCAACGCGATCTCAACCATCATCGTTTTTGGCCTCGGAGTCCTGATCGTAATTAGCCAGCGTCTGGAGCAACGCACATGAGGCGCCGCCACTTCTTCATGGCCTTAAGCGGACTAGCCGGCTGCACCAGTCAAACCAAACCCCGCCTCAACGTCATCAACTATTCCGACTACATAGCAAAGGCAACAGTCCCGGCCTTCGAGAAAGAATTCAACGTCCAAGTCCGCTACTCAGCGGTAATAGAAGGCAGCGAAGAAACAATAGCAAAGACAATGTCCGGCAACTCTGGTTGGGACGTAGTCTTCCCGGAGAACCGCCTAATCAACCCGATGCGCGAGATGAGCCTCCTCACTCCGCTAGACCACAAAAAGCTCCCCAACCTGACAAGCCTGGCACCCCGATTCCAAAGGCCAGACTGGGACAAGAAGCTAGAGTGGAGCCTCCCCTACCTATGGTCCAACTGCGGCATCCTCTGCCCCAGCAAACTAGCGATCAACAGTTGGCAAGACCTCTGGAGCCAAACCTACAAAGGCAAGGTAACGATGTTAGACGAACCCAGCGAAGTCTTCGCCGCCTGCCTCAAGGTCCTGGGCTACTCCATCAACACGAGCTCAGTAGAAGAGCTACGAAAAGCCCAAAAGCTGGCCATAGACCAAAAGAAAATCCTCAGGGCCTACCTAAACACAGAGGTACGCGATCAAGTAGCCTCAGGTGATGTAACGGCTGCCCAACTCTGGCAAGGCAGCGCGCAACTCACGATAGACCAAGCTCCCCACCTCCACTTCGTCCACCCAAAGGAAGGCTACAGCCTCTACTGCGACTGTGTAGCGATCCTGGCCGAATCCCGCCGCAAAGATCTAGCCCACGAATTTGTGAACTTTCTATACCGTTCCCAAGTTGCTGCAGCAAACAGCAAAGCCAGCCGCGCTTCATCCCCCTGCAGCGAAGACAACGAGCCAGTCCTGGCCAAAGGGGAATGGTTCCAAACCAGCTCCGCCCCCACCCAGCGCCTCCGAGACCGCCTCTGGACCGAAGTCAAATCCGCCTGAGTCATCAATAACTACATGCGCCAGCCCCCCCCTTGACATTGCCTAATCGAATAGCTAGCGTTTGAGAAGCTCGTCCGATATTTAGAGGAGTAATCAAATGCGTTTGCTTAAAAATGCTGCCCCCCCCTTCACAAAGTCCTAGGGCTAGTCAATATCGTATTGCTAGTCGTTTTAGTAACAGTCACTTTTTCTAGCCTTTCACTCGCACAGAACGAACCTTGTTCTCAGAATGCTGGCTACGCCTACACAACAACCTATGAGCGACCGGGATGTGGCTTTCTTAATGGCTGCAAAGTGTATGTCTGTGGGCGCTATTGCGCCGGTGGAATCTCTTGTTCAAGTTCGCTTTGCCCCGGATGCACAACCTGCGTAGACAACTGCGTATATTTCATGAATTGCCCATGTGGCTCCTAGGAGAAAACAATGTCATTTCTATTTAACAAAAAACTCAGTTTCACTCTCGCAGGTGCATTGACAGTAGTAGGCGGCTTCAAACTAACGAACTCGCTTGGTAGTTCTTCGATTTTTCAACTGCAACGCGTTCAGGCAGCTGCAGGCAAACTTGAGCCACGCACGGTCGTGCTTTCAGTTGAGACCAGCGATGATCGCGGCAACCGTCTGAAATCCATCTATACAGAAGCTCTCAAAGCGGATGGATCATATGCTCTCGTCTATGACTCGATCAATATGGACACAGGTCAGTTGGTTAGTCGCCAAAGAAAATTGACTGGGAGCAATCGCCTGAAAACAGAGATACTTGATAACATTCAGGCCAAAAGCACCTACCGCATCAAAGATGACGACTTCGCCTTATATCATTTAGGAGCAATGAGGTCTCCATCAGGAAATTGTCTGAAGCTCGTAGACGGCACCGATATGGCAACTGCCGCCAATGAAGTGTTTGAGCGCAGGGAATCCATTCATGGAGTTGATGCAATTCGGGTCGTCCGACAGAATCCTGAAACGATCAGTTGGTATTCTCCCAGACATGGTTGTGCTCTGGTCGCGGAAGAGGTCAGCTATAGAGTCTCTGACTCAAACCTACCCGGGCGGTGGCTCCAGGGTAAAAGTATCAAACGCTTGATTAGTTTATCTGACCAGGAGCCTTCCAACGAGTATTTCTCTATCCCTGATTTCTACTCTGAGCTACAGCCTTCATTACTTTTTGCAAAAGGCACCCAGGCTTTAACGGGCAAAGAGGGCATCTGCAATGCAAAAGCGGTTGAAGCGCAGGACAAGAAGTACTTCGCCCAACGCCCATAAGAGTCACGTAGAAGCAGATTTAAAACTTAATTCCAAATTAGCTGGCAACGGTAACGAAGGAATGCTCCACAAAGGCGAATGGTTTCAAACCAGCTCTGCCCCCACCCAACGCCTCCGCGACCGCCTCTGGACCGAAGTCAAATCTGCCTAGTAAATGATCCTTATCGATTTCAGGGCCAGCCTTGGCATCACGCGTGCATGCATCTAGCATCAATGATGCTAGAGTGGTATGTCATGAGCATCCGGACAACTGTGGTTCTTGATGACGATGTTTTGGAGCGAGTGCGCGAGACGGCGCAACAAGAAAATGTGTCCTTTCGCCAGAAGCTCAACGACCTGATCCGCGATGGGCTGGCTAAGCCCAAACCAAACCCAAAGCAGCCCTTCATATCCAGGACTTTTAAAATGGGGACCTGCTCACTACCATTTCCCCTGAGGATTGCAGACCTAGACGCCATCGACGACCAAGCGAAGCTCCGCTAAATCCCATGACGATTCTAGATGCGAACGTCCTGGTCTTCCTACACAACGAAGACGCACCGCAGCACGCCAAGTGCAAGCAATGGATCGAAAACGCCATTGGGTCGGGCGAACTGATTGGGATTCCCTGGATTTGTCTCATGGCCTTCCTGCGCATCACAACCGCGCCAGGACTGATGAGCCAACCTATCAGCATCGAGAACGGGGCAAAGATCGTTTCAGACTGGAT
>JBKJUN010001059.1:0-8694 GCA_046590555.1 Bryobacter sp.
CTATGACATCTCGCGCTTTGGGGCAGAAGTTTTTCGCGGATCTCCTCGCCAGTCCGACTTAATGATTATTGCCGGTCGTTTGTCCAACAAGATGGCACCCGTAGCTCGTCAGCTTTATCAGCAGATGCCTGAGCCGAAATGGGTCATCTCGATGGGGGCCTGTGCCACCTCGACTGGTGTTTTTAGCAACTACGCACTAGTGCCTGTCAATCAGGTCATTCCAGTCGATGTTTATGTTCCCGGTTGCCCCCCGCGCCCCGAACAGTTGATCTATGCCCTCATGATGTTGCAGGAAAAGATCCAGAAAGAGCAGGGCTCCCTGCTCAAAACACTGAATCTCGCATAATTCATTCAAGTTCGCTCTCTTCTCTCCGATACGTTTGGTACACAAAGACAGTCGAAGTTTCACTTAGGTGATGCTTGAGCTTTCCAGCTTGGGTTTCGCCTGGGGCCGCTTTGGCGCATTTACAGTAGGTGAACCATGAAAGCAGGAGACCATGAAATCAGGAGACATTGTTGGCATATCCGCTGGAGTACTGGCGGTAGATGCTGTCGGCGCGAGTCCGGAAGCGCGTCTGGAGGCTTCAGACAAGCGGGCGGTGCTGGTAGCCGTGAAAGAACTGAATTTGCCTGAGCTCACTGAACCCAACCGGGGGCTCAATATTTCCTATGATCGCGAAACCAGGCAGAGTATCGTCCAGATTGTCGATCGTGATAGTGGCGAGGTGGTCAAGCAGATCCCAGGCAAAGATGTTGTCGCGCGGGCCAGATATTACCGTGAGTTGTCTGCCCTCTAAGCTCATCCCGATTTGGCTCTAGATTCCACGCCCTTGCCCGATAAGGATTTCAGACGCAATGACGACATACGTTTCGCCCCAAGGTTATTTAGAGACAGAGCAGAACTACCAGCAGCAAAGGGTAGAACAAGCCACTCCCCTCGAGCTCACTTGCATCCTCTACGAAGGTGCCATCCAGGCTGTTGAGCAAGCTCAGATATTTCTGAAGCGAGGTGATATTCTCGCTCGCGGTCGCTCTGTGGCTCGGGCTCAGGGCATCCTGATCGAGTTGACCGAAAGCCTGGACCGGAAGAAGGGCGGTGATTTTGCCGCACGCCTGGGATTGCTCTATGACTACATGCTTGGCAAGCTGACAGAGGCTCATTCCCAGCAGGTGGCCGAGCCGCTAGTTGAGGTGCGCCAGCTCTTGGTCGACTTACATTCTGCTTGGCGCGAGATTGCTCCCGCCCCTGTTGAGGCATCCACCTCTGAGCGTATGTCCGGCTTTGACCTAGCGGGTTAAAGACTTCGATAGGGTCTTGGCAATGCCGAATGCGCCTTGCTTGGCCATCGCTTTAGCGATGTTCTGCTCGGCAAAATCCATAATTCCGTCTCCGCCCGGGCTCGATTCACCACCCAGCCAGCTCTTGCCGTTCTCTTCTCTTGCCGTCCGCAGGAGTGTCGCAGCAAACATAGCCTCGAAGTCTTCGAGTGCGGCAGTCAATTCTTTTGAGGCACCTGGCTTTGTTGACGGCACCCTATCCATCGATAGTGGAGTAGATACACCAGACTCAATCTTCATAAGATCTCCAATTCAGCTTCAAGGGCTCCAGCGGTTTTGAGAGCCTGCAAGATGGCAATTACGTCGCGGGCGGTAGAGCCGATTTGTTTCAACGCCTGAACCAATTCATCGACTGTGGCCCCTGCCCCCAGCGAGATTGACTTTGCCTTATCTTCCTTTACGCCCACTCCAATTTGAGGCATTACGACTGTCTTGCCTCCGCTCAGCGGCTCGGGCTGGGAGGTGATGAAAGATGTCGAGATGTCGATAGACAGCGGGCCATGGAGAATTGAAATGGGCCGCAGGTTTACGTCTTTACCGATTACAATCGTACCCGTGCGCTCATTGATCACTACCTTCGAGAGGCGCTCCACCGGTACGGCAAGTTCTTCGATCTGAGAGTAAAATTCCACCTCCTTGCCAAAAAATTCTTCTGGAGTTTGCACCGTGATCAGGCCCGGATTGGGGGCTGCAGCCACCGCTTCTTTGCCGGCAACGCGTGGAAACTTTCGATTGATGGCAGCGGTGATTCGAGCGGCTGTACTGAAATCAGCCTTAAGCAGTTGTAGCTTCAGCGCCTGCCCTGGTGCGATCGACGGAGCATCTGCTTCAATAATTCCACCGTTGATCACTCGGCCTACGGTGGGGTGGTTGGTTGTCTGCTGGTTGCCTCGCCCACCTGCCACAAATCCGCCAGTAACCAATGGGCCTTGTGCCACAGCGAATACCTTTCCGTTGGCACCACGGAGAGAAGTCTGAATGAGGATTCCACCTTGCAGGTTCTGTGCGTCACCAATTGCAGCCACGGTGACATCGAGCTTTGTTCCATTCTGCGCATAGGCCGGGAGCGTTGCCGTAACCATGACGGCAGCAATGTTGCGTACAAGGATTGCGGTCGGATTGATCTGCACGCCCATGCGGTCGAGCATGCTGGCGAGGCTTTGAGACGAGAAGAAAGTCTGGCGTTTGTCGCCTGTTCCGTTCAGGCCAACCACGAGGCCATAGCCCAGGAGCTGGTTGTCGCGGGCACCTTCAAGCGCCACCAGTTCACGCACCCGAATGGGTTTTGAATCCACTGCCGCAACCAGCGACTGGGCAATCAGAAGGGTCAAGAGTAGTTTCATTAGAAGGGTAGGATCCCAAGAAGAATTCGATAGAGAATGTTCGGCCGACGGATCGCATCAGAGACGAGGCCCTTGCCGTTCAACTGGATGCTCATCATCGCGAGGCGATCGCTGCGAACCTGATTGTTCAGCGATACATCGTTCCATCGCACAATGCCGCGGAGAGTAATCTGGTGCTTTTCTGAATTTACCCCTACATCCTTGGTGGCCTGCACCACAAGATCGCCGTTCGGCAAGACCTCGACCACACGCCCCGTTAGTGTTGTCGTCAAAACATTGGATCTACTCGTCGAGCCCGACCCGTCCAATTTTTGATTGCCGCTCAGCGCAGCCAGGTTGCTCAATGCTCCCAGTGCTGCTGGTTGGCCAAGTAACTTGCTGATGCTCGCATCGGCAGAGGACTTTCGAGACGAGGATGAACCCCCCTGGCTGCTGGCGGTGAGTCTGTCTGAGACCACAATCGTGATCGTGTCCCCAACGCGCCGAGCTCTGAGGTCGCTTGAGAGGTCGCTGTATCGGCCGGATTCTGAATAAATGGAGCCCGGCGCGCTTTGCCCTCCACCGATTACACTCGCGATGAACACTACTAAGAGAAGTTGAAGAGTTATTCTCATCTGTTTTTCTTTCCTGTTCCCGACTGAATCTCAACCTTGCCAGGGCCGACAGCGATCGCCCGCAAAAGCTTCTTGCCTTCGAGTGTTGAGACCAGCAGCGGATCCCCAAGGCGAGCCTTGCCTCGGGCAATTGCGCTTATGCGGATCGTTGCTTCTCCGGCAGTGCTTGAGAGCTCAACCGCATCGCCCTGCTGAATCAGCGGAGCTTCCGTCAGGTGGAGGGCCTCAAGGACAGTGCCCTTAGGCAGCGAGCGTCGTAACACCTTACCTACCGGAGCCTCGACGAGGATCTCGTCCTTGCCGCTCCCAGGTCGCCAGGCTTCTTCGATGCTCGCGATGTCCACATTGGTCAACAGTCGGCCCGCACTTAAGGGACGGGCTGTTACCAGCCTTATCTGCCGGCGATGGAATGCGAATCGAATCCGAACGGAGGCATAAGAGCCAGTTCCAATCAGCCTGCCGCGCCACAAGTACTGCTGCCTCTGCGCTTCAAAGCTTAGCCCGCTTCGCTCAAGGCTCAATTTGCCCGGCGGTCCGGGTGCGACGAAGTGTTCCAGAATCTCGATTTCTTTAGGGCCGGGCTTCAATCCGAACAGACCATCGAGTGCCTCGCGCAGTTCTGCTTCCCAGGCAATATCACGACCTGATGCAGCACTGCGATAAAGGCAGAGAGGCTCGAAATGGCTAGCTTCGATTCCAAAACTTCGCGCCCAGGCTCGAAGCGTCGACGACGACAAGTCGCGTCGTACACCAAATCCTGGAGAAGCCGTGAGCACTGTAGCGGCCGGCAGTCGTTGAAACTCAGGCAGCCGCCTGGCCAGATCTTCCGCCAGTACTTGAGGGCGGTCGATGATCAGGCAGCCTTGCTCAACAGCCAAAGCGAAACCAAGCAGAAGAAACATCATTAACGTGTCACGTTGTTGGCTTGTTGATACATTTCATCTGCAGCCTTAACAATCTTTGAATTCGCCTCGTAAGCGCGCTGGGCCACGATCAGATTGATGAACTCACTGACGACGCTGACGTTGGATTGTTCGACGTAGCCTTGCAGCAAAGCGCCCATGCCTTCCTGGCCGCCGGGTGTGCCGATCTGCGGCTCCCCCGAAGCATCTGTCGGCATGTAAAGGTTCTTCCCAACGCTGTTGAGACCTGCCGGGTTGGCGAAATTGGCAATCTGGATTTGGCCCGCCACTTGAGTCGCGGTCTGTCCGGGAAGGCCATAACTGACGGTGCCATCAGCGCCAATCGTAACCCCCTGTGCCTCGGCCGGAATCGTGATCTGAGGCTCGAGTGCATCGCCGTCACTGGTGACAATGTTGCCGTCACGGTCAAGATGAAATCCACCTGAGCGCGAATAAGCAGTCTCTCCGGTTGGCCGTCGAATCTGGAAGAAACCCTTACCCTGAATCACTAGATCGAGAGGATTGTTGGTCATCGCGAAATCTCCCTGAGTAAAAAGAATTTCGTTTGAGACTGTCCGCGTGCCAAGGCCAAGTTGCAGCCCGCTTGGGATGTTGGTTTGTGCTCCGGCCGAGGCACCAGGCTGCGTTAGGGTCTGGTACATCAGGTCCTGAAACTGGGCCCGCCGCGCCTTGAAGCCGGACGTGTTGGCATTGGCCAGGTTGTGGGCAATGTTGTCTACGTTGAGTTGCTGGGCGGACATGCCGGAGCCAGCGCTATAAAGTGCTCTTATCATGCTTGGTTCCTATACCCGACCCACTTCTTCAGTGGATCGCTTCCCCATCTCGCCATGCAATTGCAGGGCCTTTTGCAACATCTCGAACTGGCGCGAAATCTTCACCATCTGAATGCTGCCTGTGGTGGGATCGATGTTGGACTTCTCAAGCCAGCCCTGATGTACCTCTACTCCGGCAGCTCGCTTTAACTTGTTCGTCTCACTGAGGGCAAAGTAGGAATTGCCAGACTTGGTCAATTGGTCGCGTTCGGACGGCTCCATCAAGTCGATCCGTGCCAGGGCGACATTATCTTGCCGCAGAACCCCCTGCCGGTCGATATCGAGATTGCGGGCAGGATCAAATCGAAAGGTCGGAGGGATCGGCTGCCCATCAGGTAGAGTCAGTTTCACTTTGAACCCCTCCCGGGTTCGAAGTTGACCATCGGTACCGATTTGGAAACTGCCATTGCGTGTCAACAAATTGCCATCTGGCGATTCTGTGACGAAGTAGGCATTGCCCTCAAGGCCTACATCTAGCGGGCGCGCCGTAGGCTCGAGAAGGCCTTGGCTGAAGTTGATCCAGGACTTCCGCAGATCTGGTGAAACCCCTGTAAATTCTAGGCCGCCGTTGGCTGCATTGGCTTCGTCTGAACCATACAGGGCATAGCGTTCGAGCTCCGATTTAAAGGCTGGAGTGCCTGTATTGGCCAGATTGTTGGCTACTATGTCGAGGCTCTCAGCGCGGGCTCGAAGGCCGCTGGCGAGGATGCTGGTAGTGGTGTCCATGGTTCTACTTAGAGATGGAACTGCAATCTGGTGACCAAAGGCTTCTTCTGCTTTGGCATTGTGCGTGCAATGTGATTCTGCGTGATGCCATCCATGACCAGCCTTGAAGCCACCCTGCCTCAGACCACTGCGTCGATCAGTTTCGATGCAAAGTCAGAGTTCGGGCGTTCTGCTGAGGGCACGGGCGATGCCGATGGTGCTGCTAGTGATACCGGCATGTCTGCGTTGCTCGGAATGTGGGTGACGATCTTTCAACAGCAGGTGCTTCCAGAACCTGTCGCTGTTGAAGCAGGTACGGCATGGCAAGAGAGTGGAAGCTCCGCTGTTGCAGAAACTCAGGCCTCTGCTTCAACTGGCGCAACCGAAGAGGCTTCTCGCGGCGGCAAAAGCACCCCAATAGTTGCAGCCGGTATCTTGGGCCTGGTAGGTGGTCAAGCTGTCCAGGCTTCGATCCTTTGGGAAGCGGTTTCAGGATCGGTTGACGCTAAGAGAAGCGAGGCGGTGCCCCCTCCTCCGCAACTTCTATCAGCAGAGCCTACAGCCGGCACCCTCCCTGTCTTTCCTCTGCCAGCAAAAATGGAAACTGTCGCTAAAGAGGCTCTGGTGGTCGAAACTACAAGCGTAGAGCTGCCAGCACCCGTTGAAGTGCCCACGCCAATCAAGAAAGAAACAAGTGGTGAAGACCCTGCGATAGCAGCGGTGATTGAGGCCTTTGAGCCGATGCCGCCGATGCTCGCTCCACAGAAATCGAAGGGCTACGAAGCTGCCTCAGAACGCGTTGAGAGTGAAAAAAACATCGCGGTAAATACTGCTCCAGCTCCGGCAGCTTTTAAAGTTGTACCCACAGTCGAGCCGCCACCATTGGAAACTGTCGTCAACCTGAAGCGGAATGTAAGTGAGCGGATTCTGCCCAAAACTTTAGCTATTGATGTTCAACCGGCAGTGAATGAACCAATAAAGGAGCCATCCAAATCAGAACCAACTCAAAAAGAGCTAGCGGAGATGACTGCCACCGTCGATCTGCCTGAGCCAGGCGTGGAAGCCGAAGCGCCTTCCAGCGGAGAGCCGAAGCTAGCACTGGAGCAGCCGATTCCAGACGCCGCACCTCGCCAGGATACTCCTGTGTTAAAAGCTGAATCTGAAGAACCCGCTCCAGCATCGGCACCACACTCTCTCGAGTCGACTCCCCGCGCACCATCAGTTGCAACTCCTCCGCCAGATCCGGTGCCCCAGCGAAGCAAGGCCACTTTTGTGCCAGAGCCGCCTCCAGCTCCGCCGGCCTCACGCGAAGCCAAAACAATATCTATCCGCATCCCGCTCAATGATTCGAGCGCGGCAACGGGCACCCCAGTCCGGCACCTCGATCTGATTTTCAATCAGCGCAACAACGATTTGACTCTGCAATTCAACTCGCCCAATACCGAGATTCAGGGCCGTATCGAAGAGTCAATGCCAACGCTTCTCAATAAGCTTCAGACCGAGAATTGGACCGCGCCTCCAGCAGAACTCGCTGCCAACGTAGCACAGCCTGATTTGGGATTCGATGGCCGCCGTCGAGCCGAAAGTCTACTGCCTTCTGCGAACCAATTCGATTCGCTGCGCGAGCCGATTGCCACTGCGAGCACCTCCTCGCAGGGCTCTAATTTTGACGATTCCCCGGCAGACCGCAAGGATGCCCAAGAGCAAAACCAGCAAGGCCCTAACCGCAAAAAAGAACAGGCCTGGCAAAACGAATTTGACGAACAGCTTGAGCCCTAAGCTCAGCGCACGACGGGAAAAAGGAGCATTCCATGAGTTCGAATTTAAACTTGACCGGCATACAGCAGCCCTCATTTGACGCAACCAAACTGGCTGGCCGGGCTGAGGCCGCCGATCCCAAAAAGAAGGGCGATGCAGATGCCAATGATTTGTCAAATCAGGAGGTCTTCCTTCAGTTGCTCATTGCCCAAATCAAGAATCAGGATCCGAGCAAGCCTGCTGACAGTATGCAGTACATCACTCAGCTCAACCAGTTCACAGGTACCGAACAACTCGTGGATATCAAGCACCAGATAAAAATCCTGATTTCCAAATTGACCCCAGCCGCACCAGAAACTCCGGCATCCTAGTCTGTCCAACCAGCTCAAAAGAATTTTTCAGGAGACACGAAAGAAATAAATGTTTACATCATTCTCAACCGCACTCTCTGCTCTCGGCGCTCACGCCACGGCAGTCGACGTTGTTGGCAACAATCTTGCCAACTTGAACACGCCTGGCTTCAAGTCCAGCACGGTTTCTTTTTATGACCTTGTCACCCAATCGCTGGGCTCAGGTCTCGGAGAAACACAGGTCGGGTTCGGCGTGGGACGACCAGTCACGCTCAGGAATTTCTCGCAGGGCGCGATCCAGGCCAGCAGCGGCGCACTCGATGCTGCGATACAGGGCGACGGCTTTCTCGTGCTCAAGAGTCAGCAGAACGCGACCGTCTACTCTCGTGGCGGCAACTTGATTGTCGACAAGTCCGGGAATCTCCTGACGGGCAAAGGCTACAAGGTTCAAGGTTGGACAGAGAAAAACGGCAAGCTAGATACCAATGGGCCAGTCGGCGACATCGTCGTTCCGGTAGGTTCGATCAAAGCTCCGGTTGCCTCAACCACCTTTCAGTTCGACTTGAACCTGAATGCGGCAGCTTCTCTTGGCCCGCCGCCTGAGACCTTCCGGTCCTCCATTGAAATTTTTGACTCCCTCGGCACCAGCCACGTGGTTTCCGTCGGCTTCACCAAATCCGCCACACCTAACGCCTGGGACTACAGCATCACGATTCCGAATGGTGATGTTGCCGCTCCGATCGCTCCATTGACCGGTACTCTGCAGTTTGACAGCAATGGCAAACTGGCCACCCCCGATGCCGCCACCGATGTCACTTTCGCGATTGCCGGCTTCGCCAACGGTGCCTCTG
>JBKJUN010000011.1:0-5248 GCA_046590555.1 Bryobacter sp.
TAAAGCCACACAAGTTGTGGCTTTATGTTTTTTATCTAATCTCAAGGTGCAGCGGTTTAGCAAAACTTATTGAAACAAGAAATTTAAGTAAACAACAATGTGTTTATTTATTTTCTATTATTAATAAGGATACGAATAAGGAGATTTCTTGATTGGAGCAAAGACTCGCGGAAGGAAGGTAAAATTTAGCAGCCTGAGGACTCAGGCTGCTAAAACAAGTTATTTATTTCTTGTCTTTGTTTTTAAGCTCAGTAACTTCAGTACGAATTGTTTGAGTTAAGTTTTTTAAATCCTGCATTGCTTTACGAACTCTTGTACCAGCGGCACTGTTACCACCATTGTAAAACTTCTCAGCATCAGCTTCTACAGATGCCAGTAATTCTTTAATCTTATTGTAGTTTTCCATAATTGAAATTAATTTGTGTATTGAAGTTGCAAAATGCTTATAAATGTGATCTTTTCCAAGGCGAACTCGTAAATTGTCTCTGCGTACTCAAAAGGGTTGGATAGGGTTTCTAGAACCTGGTCGTCGGCGGCCCACTCACGCTCGCGGCGCATGCGGTAAAGGGTAAACCAGGCGAAGGGTTGCCACCAGAGGGCGGCGGCGGCAATGGACGCTAGAAAGTCCCAAGTTATGTCGTAGCGTTTGATATGAGCTTGCTCGTGGCGCAAGACCAGAGAAAGCCGCGACTCGGGCCAGGACTTGGCATCGAGGGGAAGCAATATGCCTCGGGCGCAAGCGACAGGAGCGCTGATCTCATCGCTGTAGCGGATCGTAGGGGTGCCGCGGGCACGTCACCAAACTTGCTAGGCGGCGAACTGTCGAAAAAGGAAATACGCGGCAATGGGCCAGAAGAGATTGGGGAAGTTCCAGGTGGGGATAGCGTCTTTTGAAATTGCTGGAGCGGAAATACTGACCAAAGCAACGCCTGGAATCTGGGCATAGGGCAGAAGCAGCAGAGTGAGAAGGTAGAGGGCCCAAAGCTGGAAGCGCTCGGCGGCGCTAAGGCGGCGGATCGCGCGCAGGGCGACCCAGACAGCGGCACCGAGGATTGCTCCTTTGACCCAAATCATTTCTTCGCAGCTTTCCGGGCGGCCTCGATCATCTCCGCAATGCGGTCGAGTTCCGCAAGGCTTGGCTTGGACTGGTCGAGCAAGGCGGCCATGGCCCTCTCGGCTGAGTCGTTGTAGAAGGTAGTGAGCAGGCTCTTGATACCAGCTTTGGCGGCGCGGTCTTTGCTTTGAGCGGCTTCGTATTCATAGCGGCCGGCAACTAGTTTCGCCTTGACGTGGCCTTTCCCGGTGAGGATGCGAAGCAAGGTACGAACGGTGCTGTAGCTGGGCTGGTCTGGCAGAGCTTCAAGAACATCCTGAGCGGTGGACTTGCCACGGCGCAGCAGAATCTCAATGAGCTGCCGTTCCCGCCGACTGAATTCCATCATGCTAAGAAATTAGCACAGGTGCTAATAAATTAACAGCACTAAGTTCTGAAAAGTACGTTCTCGTTATTAAAGCTGCGGACAGCGAAGACGAAGCAGATGATGGCGTAGACGATGTTCGAGACATTCGTAATGGCAAAAGACAGCATCGGGACATCGCCCTGGAGGATCGCCTTGAGGAGCTGGCTCGAATTGAAGATCGGGATCAGGCTCAGGACGGGGGTAAGCTCCATGCCGGGCAGGCCACCAAGGAGCGACGGGAAGATTACGAGCATGATCAGCGGCGTAAGGTAGCTCTGGGCTTCTTTGAAGCTACGGGCCATCAAGGAAATCGCGAGCATCAGCGCCCCTGCCATGACGGCTACGGGCAACAAAGTGAGCAGCATGAGGCCGATGGTTTGCGGATCTGTCGGTACGTTGCCGATCATCTTCTCCATGCCTTTCATTTCGATACCGCCACGTTTGATGCTAAAGAAAAGGCTAGCTGTTGTTAGTAAAGCGGTGGCATAGATGGCGGCGACGCAGGCGAGAATCTTCCCCAAAACAATATCTGTGCGACGGGCAGGGCTGGCGATCAGAGCTTCGAGGGTCTTGCGCTCTTTCTCTCCGGCGGCCATGTCGATCGAGGGGTACATACCGCCCGAGAACATAAGCAGGATCACGATATAGCCGAGCATGCTGCCGAGGAGGGAGCCTCCCATCTTTCTCTCGCTTGCTACGTTTTCCCGTTTGACCGTGAAGGGCTTGAGAACGCTTGCGTCGAGGTTAACGGTTTTCAGTTTTTCAATTACCAACAGGTCGCGGTATTCGTTAAGGGCGATGCGGAGTTTGTCGGCGGCGAGGCCGCTCGATTGGCGCGTGCCTTCGGCGTAGACGCTGACGATTTTGCCATCGGGGGAAACGGTAAGACCGGTGGACGCGGTCTTGTTTTCAACTGCTATTGCGACGTTATCAACCTCGATGATCTTGAGGCCGCTGCGTGTGATGGCGGGGCTGAAGGCATCGGAGATTGCGCCTTTGATTATGGCGACGGTAGTAGCTTCGGTGGCGGCCTTCTTTTCAGCGTCGCCCATGAAGCGGCCCATAACTCCGAAGACGAGAGGGAAGACAACAACCGGAAGGATGACCATGCTGAGGAGGGTGCGGCGATCTCTTAGGAGGTCGATGATTTCTTTTTTTAGGACAGTGAAAATTACGCTGGGGTTCATGCGGCGCTCGGTAGTTCGAGAAGTTCGAGGAAGATTTCGCGGAGGCGTTGTTTGCCGGTGGCGGCACGGAGTTCGTCCATGGTGCCGGAGATTTTGAGTTGGCCGTGATTGATGACGGCGATACGGTCGCAGAGGTATTCAGCTTCTTCCATGATATGGGTGGAGTAGATGATGCACTTGCCCATGCGCTTGGCCTCGAGGATGCTGGCTTCGATGACGCGGGCGGTTGGGAGGTCGAGGGTAGCGGTGGGCTCGTCGAGGATGAGGACGGGCGGATCGTGGACGAGGGTGCGCGCGATAGCGGTTTTTTGTTTCATACCACTGGAAAGCTTGTCGGCGCGGGTGTCGGCGAAGTCTCGCATGTCGAGACGCTCGATGAGTTCGCTGGTGCGGCGGGCGAGGTCTGGCTCCGGGACTTCGGCGAGGCGACCGAAGAACTGGAGGATTTCTCGCGGTGTGAGGCGGGCATAGAGGCCCATGTCGCCAGTGAGGAAGCCGATCTGGCGGCGGACATCGGCGGGGTTAGTGCTAATGTTGAAGCCGTTGATGGTGGCGGTGCCTGAGGTAGGCTTGAGCAACGTTGAGATGAGACGGAGGGTGGTGCTCTTGCCGGCTCCGTTAGGACCGAGGAGGCCGAAGATCTCTCCTTTAGCTACCGAGAAGCTGACGTTATCGACGGCTTTGACGGTGCCTCGTTTCTTGTCCTCGAAGTGGCGGCTGAGACCTTGGACTTGTATCATGCGTAAATCGATTGTAGCGAGGTGCGAGAGGGAAATTGATTCAGTAGACGCAAGAGGCTGCACCGGCTCAACCTGAGCCTGCGGCCTTTTGACCGGCGATACATAGCGGCAGTGGGTTTGCAGCCGAAGGCATTTGTAGGGACTGTAAGCTTTCAGGCTCATTTGGCCAATATGCGGGTTATCACTTCTCAATTGTGATGATCTTCGGATGGTCGTGCGCCGGATTCTTAAAGGATGCGGAAGGAAATCTACTGGCGATGATTGATCGGTACGAGCGCGGGCAGCACAGGAAACAAGAGTTCCCCTTTTATAAGGCAACATTTTCCCGGCAGGTGAATCCTGTCAGTATGCCGCTTCCTACCGATGAACGATTGCTTGCTTTAGCGAATGATTTACTTTTGGAACTGGACCAGAAGTTTGGGGTACATCCGGGGTTTCGTCCGGCTCATGCACGTGGAGTATTGCTGAAAGGGGTTTTTGCGCCTGGGGCGGCGGCACCAAAGTTATCGAAAGCTCCGCATTTTGGGCGGGCATCAACCCCGGTGACGGTGCGGTTTTCTAGCGGGACGGGATTGCCGATGATTGCGGATACGGATCCGAAGGCGAATCCGAGGGGGATGGCGACGCGCTTTCATCTGGAAGAGCGAGTGCATACGGACATCATTGGGCAATCGGCGAATGGGTTTCCGGTGAGGACAGGATCGGAGTTTCTCGAGTTTTTGAAGGTGGCAGGAGCGCCGGGGGAGTTGGAGAAATTTCTTGCGGTGCATCCGGCGGCGAAGCGGTTTATGGAAATTCCGAAGCCGAGCCCGGTGAGTTTTGCGACGGAGGCTTTCTTTGGTGTGTCGGCGATGGAGTTTGAGAACGTGCAGGGGGTGAGGCGGTTTGGGCGGTTCCGGCTGGTGCCGGAGGCAGGGGTGAAACATTTGAGTGAGGAAGAACTGGCCAGCAAGGGGGAGAATTATCTGTTTGATGAATTGCGTGGACGAATGATGGCGGGGCCTGTGGGTTTCCGGATCGAGGTGCAATTGGCAGAGGTAGGGGATGTGGCGGATGATGCGACTGTGCAGTGGCCGGAGACACGAGAGTTGATGGAGGTGGGGCGGATGGTGATGACGGAGTTCTACGAGGAGGATGCTGAGGCGCAGAAGCACATCATTTTCGATCCGATTCCGAGGGTGGTTGGGATTGAGCCGTCTAATGATCCGCTGTTTGAGTTGCGGGCGGCGATTTATCTGCTGAGTGGGCGGCGGCGGCGCAGCGCCTGAGGTTTATATGAGGATGCGTACACATTAGGTTAGTCGCTGGGGGCAGAGTTGTGGTGCCGGTTTGGGGAGGGTGGCCGCAGTGGCCTGGTGCCGGAGTCTACGATTGCAGTCCGACGCTTGGGTTGGTTGTCTACTTGCCTTTTATTCTGTTTTCAATGAGCTTTCGCGGCGGCGGTGGGGATTTTGGGTCGTCATTCGCACTGGCCCGCTGGGTTTCGAGTGTATGGCTGGCCTGGGAATGGTGGCCATAGACCTGGGTTTGAGTCCGATTTCAAAAGTTTTGAGTTAGTCGGTTTTCGGTTCCGGGGTCTTTGGTGTTTGGTATGGATCCGGTGGCAGATTTAGATTGTGCTTGGCGAGTTCGACGCCGGCTTGTGGGTCCGTTACTGCGAGCTTTTTGACTTGGGGGAGGTTTTCTATGGAGATGTCGCCTTTGTTGGTTTGGACGTCGTAGTAGATTTCGTTGGGTGGACGACCGGGGAGGGGTTCTGCGTCGGCGATGGCTTCGATTTCTACGTTTTCACCGTTGCCGATGTAGGCTTCGCGTTCGACGATCTCGGCGCGCAAGACTTTGATGGTGCGCTGGATTTTTG
>JBKJUN010000289.1:0-8372 GCA_046590555.1 Bryobacter sp.
TGTGCTGGCAGCCAATGCTCTCTACGGGGCAACCGTGAAGTTGTTGCATCAAGTCTTCGAGCCCTTCGGCACCAGCAGTAGTTTTGTAGACATCTGCGATCTTGACGCGATCCAGAAGTCGATCGTAGCCGAGAAGCCCGGCGTAATCCTGATGGAGACGATCTCAAACCCGTTATTGCGGATTGGAGAAATCGACAAGATTGCCCAAATGGCTCGCGACGCTGGAGCATGCCTGATTGTCGACAATACTTTCGCTACGCCAGCGCTGGTGCGTCCGCTGGAACTGGGAGCGCATATTTCACTCAGTAGCGCGACCAAGTACCTCTCTGGACACGGGGATGTGATCGGCGGCGTAGTGAGTTGCGATGAAGAACATTTTGAGCCCGTGAGGGCGCTTTCGCGGATTTATGGGCCAATCCTGGGGCCGTTTGAGTGCTATCTCACCATGCGCGGGATCAAGACCTTTCCGCTGCGTTTTGACCGCCAGAATCAGAATGCGATTCAAGTTGCAGACTATCTCTCGAAGCACACCAAGGTGGAAGTTGTTTACTTCCCGGGCCTGCCCAATCATCCAGATCAGGCGACGACTGCGCGGCTACTTCCCTCAGGCCAGTTCGGTGCAATCGTATCGTTTGAGATTCAGGGGGCCGACAAACAAGGGATCTTCAAGTTCTTTGACAGTCTGAAAATGATTGTGCCTGCAACAAGCCTTGGCGACGTGCACACGATGGCACTTTATCCAGCCATTGCATCGCATCGCGATATTCCGCCGAAGCAGCGGGCCCGGCTTGGAATTCGAGACAATCTGGTTCGGCTATCGGTGGGGATCGAGGATATCGAAGACATCCTGGCCGACCTCGATCAGGCACTTGCGGCTGGCTAGGCTACCATAGGCGACAATGGCCATTTACGCCTCAACGGTTTTTCTCAGCGCATTTCTTCTTTTTCTGGTTCAGCCACTGATTGCAAAACTGATCCTTCCCTGGTTTGGTGGATCTGCTGTGGTCTGGAACACTTGCATGTTGTTCTTTCAGATCCTGCTGCTTGCGGGATATGCCTATGCGCACTGGACAATTCAGAATCTGAGCCCCAAGGCTCAGTTTCGCCTGCACTCGATTCTGCTGGCGCTAGCTGTCATTCTGACGCCAGCATTGCCCCCGGAATGGCTGAAGCCGGGAGGCGAGGCGGCACCGCTGTTCCCAATCCTTGCCGTACTGATGGTGACCATTGGGCTGCCCTACTTTCTGCTCTCTTCCACTAGTCCTCTGCTACAGGCCTGGTATTCGCGCGTGCACAATGCCGCGCCACCGTATCGACTCTTTGCGCTCTCTAACCTTGCCAGCTTGCTCGCCTTGCTTGCGTATCCGATTGCAATCGAACCCTATTTGCCCGCCGGCTATCAGGCCTACGCCTGGCATGCCGCCTTCGCGGCCTTTGGACTTTTTTGTGCGTATACGGCCTGGCGCGCTTCTGTTGCGATGCCTGCTGAAGTCGTTCAGACCGAAGAGCCCGCAGAGATTCCTGCGCCACCTACAAAGAAGGACTATCTGCTTTGGATTACGCTCGCCTCACTGCCGACGATGCTCTTTCTTGCTTTCACGAGCCATCTGGTGCAGAACGTCGCTTCTATCCCTTTCTTGTGGATAGTGCCGCTATCGATGTACCTGCTGAGCTTTATCCTGGTATTCGATTCAGATCGCATCTATCGCCCGATGCTATTCCGCATTGCGACTCCGATTATTCTGGTTGGACTGCTCTACGGAATCTATCTCACTGATTCCGATACCCGGCTTCACTATCAGTTGGCAGCCGCTTCATTCTCTTTGCTGGTTTTCTGCACTTTTTGCCATGGAGAGCTTGCAGCACGCAAGCCACATCCGCGCTATCTGACGATGTTCTTTCTGATGATGTCGGTCGGTGGTGCCATCGGCGGCTTCTTGATTTCGATTGCGGCGCCGATGCTGTTGCCCGGTTACTTTGAGCTCTACATTGCGCTCAGCCTTTTCGCTTTTGCTGCGCTGATGATGCTGTACCGCGAGCATTGGTCAACCGATATTCTCTGGACGGCTGCTGGCGTAGCCACGATAGTTCTGGCCTACACCGAGATCCGGGCTGTGACAGAAGGCAGCCGCCTGATGGTTCGCAATTTTTACGGTGCACTTCGGGTTCAGGATTCAACCTCTGGAACCGACAAAGAAACATGGACCCGGACGCTGATCCATGGCACGATTAACCACGGCCTGCAATTTCTGAGTGACGAGCGGGCTCAACTCCCCACTACCTACTACGGGCCCAACTCGGGCGTAGGTCTCGCTATTGCCAATACATGGCAGATGAACCATCGCGTTGGCCTGATCGGCCTTGGAACCGGCACGCTGAGTTCTTATGCGCGCAAGGGTGACTACTATCGCATCTACGAAATCAATCCGTTGGTGCTCGATGTAGCGCGAACGAACTTCCGCTTTCTTAAGGGATGCCGCGGTACCTGCGACATCGTCCTTGGGGATGCCCGTGTGTCGCTCGAACGCGACGCAATTCAGAACTTCGATGTGCTTGCCGTAGATGCGTTTTCGGGGGATTCGATCCCCGTCCATTTGCTGACGAAGGAAGCGTTTCAGCTTTACTTCCGCCACCTGAAAGGCCCGAATGGCGTGCTCGCCGTGCACGTCTCAAACAAGCACTTGCGGCTCGGCCCGGTAGTGGAAAGAATCGCTACCAATCTTGGGCTAAAAACACTCGAAATCACGAACGAAGAAATAGACGAAGCTCAAGTGTTTTCTTCCGATTGGGTTCTAGTTTATCGGCCGGAAGCAGCCATTGCGAACATGTCTCTGGTCACCTCGGCCGGAGAGAAGGTTGCGGCCAGGCCCGAGTTAAGAACCTGGACCGACGACTACTCGAATCTCTTCCAGATCTGGAAGAACGACTAGGCCTCAAAAATTACCCGTTGACAGCATGAAAAATTTACGGCAATATACTTTGCATGACAAAGTACTCTTTCTGGATTCATTATTTCCACCACAACAACTGGTCTGCTTCGGATCTTTGCCCCGCAGGAGGGGCCACGCTCACTGCTCAAGAACGCGAGTTGATTACGACGTCGTTGCAGCAATTTCAACTTGGGGAAGGCTCAGATGGGCTGGGGCTGCTGTGCCGGGCCAACGAGTTCAGTAGCGGGAATGCTATCGATTCTCTGCCCGAGGCGATGCAGCGATTCATTCGTGAAGAGCAGCGTCATTCGGCGGTATTGGGGTTGTTTCTGGATCGCGAATCGATCCCCCGGCTGCATCATCACTGGGTAGATCATCTCTTTCGGCGAATCCGCAATTTGGCGGGATTTGAGCTGATGTTGACCGTGCTGGTGACAGCCGAGTTCATCGCGATCCCTTACTACACGGCAATTCACGATGCGACGAAATCGGAATGTCTACGGAAGATTGCCAGGCGAATCCTAAACGATGAGGTGCAACACCTGGAATTTCAGGCCGACAATCTGGTGCTGTGCGCTGCAGGACGAGGTGATTTTGGGCGCTTGATGAGCATCGTATTTCAGTGGCTGATGCTGAGTCTCGCCGCTGCACTGGTGTACTCGATGCACTCGCGGCTGTTCAGGGCGGCAGGATTCGGTCCGTTGCGATTCTGGTCGATGGCCTTCGAGGCACACAAGGCAGTTTTCCATAAATTGGCTCAGGGTTCGCGTTGCGTGGGCGAGCCAGCACGGGCCATTTTGAGGTGAAGGGTAGGGAGTGCTATAAAGATATTTTAAATTGGTTTCAACTAAGACAATCTGGAGGGCGACTCGCGGGCTAATCATCGGTGTGATTCTTGCGCTCAAGTTGGCAGCACAAAAGCCCCCGGCGCCGAAAACTCTGGAGGAGCCGGCTGCCCCGGCGAACTTGCTTGGGAAGGTCAACACGCAGGCAGGTGAGGCCCGCCGCAACGAGAATGTATTCATTACTGCCATCGACAACAATATGCAGAAGGAGTCGAATGTCCGGGTTGGGATGACCGCAACGGCAATCACTGAATTCACCGCTGCATCAAGATTTTTTGGTGCGGAGTTTGGGCTTGCGCCAAGCAATCCGATCCATCTGGGGGCAGTGCGATCACGCAGGGATCTGCACGGGAACCTGAATTGGACACACGTGAATTCGGTTTTTATGGCCCGGAGTTTCTTTCAGGTAGGCATTGTCTTGCCTGCGCGGGAGAATACGTTTGGGGCCCGATTGATGCTGTCCGTCTGGCGCAATGCCTTTCTCAGCCTCGATGGTGCACACGACTCAAAGAGTGGCTTCGTTAATGGCAACATACTGGTTCCGCGACCGGAGGAGCGAAGCTGCCTATCGCCCGATCCCAGAATTTGCGCGATCATCAACCGCTTTTTCCGGGCTTATCCAAATCAGGCACCCAATCGCCCAGATATCGAAGCGCGCGCGCTCAATACGAATGCGCCGCAAAGGATCGATACGACTACTTCTAGCGCAAGACTGGACCAGATCTTCGGCAAGCATCGCCTTTCTGGGCGGCACTCGTGGACCAATCAAAAGGTCGATGCATTTCAACTCATCGCCGGCCAGAATCCGGATACAACTACGAAATCTCATGATGCAAGACTGACGTGGACCTACGTGAAGAGTGCTCGTACAAATCTTGATGTGACGGGGAGTTTCCAGCGGAATCGCACGTTGCTGGTGCCTGAGCCCAATGCAGTAGGGCCACAAGTGCAAATCGGCACCGCCTTTGACAAACTCGGACCCGGCTCATCGATCCCGGTGGATCGCGTGCAGAATCGCTTTCAGATAGGGACACGCGTGCAGCATCAGTTTGCCAACCATACGTTCTCTGCCGGAGGTGAATTCGCCAGACTGCAGTTTAACGGGCAGGAGGCATCTTCCAATCGCGGCAACATCTACTTCAGGAATGACTTCGGCCGTGATGCGATCACCAACTTCCGGTTGGGGTTTGTCAGCCGATATTCTTTCGCAGTTGGAGAAATGAACCGTGGATTTCGGCGCAACGACTGGAACTGGTTTGTGCAGGATGTATGGCGGGCATCAAAGAGCCTGACGCTGAGTGCCGGGCTGCGTTACCAACCACAGCGATCAATCAGCGAGGTGAATGGCCTGACAGATATTCCGTTCGATTGCGACTGCAATAACTTCGGGCCCAATCTTGGATTGGCATGGCGGCTGCCGCAGCATTTGGGGATTTTTCGTGCATCGTATTCGACTCAGTTTGGGGACGTGTTTCCGGCCACATTGCAGCAGCTTCGGTGGAATCCTCCGGCATTTCAGAAGATTGAAAACCAGGCCCCGCCACTGCTTGATCTTCTGGCCGGTGTCGTGATCGACCCGAATGCGCGGGCCATTGTTTTTCACTATCCGCGCAACTTGCAGACACCCTACGCGCATCAGTACAGCGCGACATGGCAACTGCCAACGCCTGCCAAATGGGGCCGGCTGGAAGCGGCTTACATCGGAAGCCGCACCTGGAAGCTGCTTTATATGCAGTACTTGAATCGCGCTACGGTTGTCCCCGGCATCGCTCAGACGACAACGACCATTAACGCAAGGCGCCCCGACAATCGCTTCTTTGACTATCGCGAGATCACAAACACGGCAAGAGCTTATTACGATGCAGGGAAGATTTCTTACGCCCTTGCACACAAGAACGGGTTGACGATCGACTCGGCCTATTGGTTTTCCAAGGCCATCGATACCGGTGCCACGTTCGTCAATATCGCAGCGGGAGATGACTCCAATCAAGGCCATACCCAGGTGGCCGATGACATCAATAGCGACCTGCGTGGCTTGAGCAATTTCCATCAGACACATGCCTACTTAAGCCGGGTCTCCTACCAGTTGGCACGCCGTACAGTCTTGTTGCGAGACTGGCGTTTTTCAGGAGTTTTTGTAGCCAAATCGGGAACGCCCTTTTCAGTGATAACCGGATCGGATGCGCCGGGTTATGGCAATGTGGATGGGGTTAGTGGAGATCGTCCGAATCTGGTAAACCGGTCGATCCTTGGGAAAACGCTCTCGCATCCTGATCTGGCCCCGAAGATTTTGACTCGTGAATCCTTCGCATTCATTGAACCAACGGCGGCCCGTGGAAACCTGGGCATGAACACGTTTCGGCGCGCTGGATTTCGCAATCTCAACCTGTCGGTAGAGCGCAGATTCCCGATCCGGCAGGACCGTGTGATATCCTTTCGCGCTGAATCGATTAACGCTACCAACACCCCTCAATTTGCAGAGCCGGCGTGGGATCTATCCAACCCTGCCTTTGGCAAAATCACTAACACCTTGAACGACGGACGTAGCTTTCGCTTCTCTCTGAGCCTTGAGTTTTGAGCCGCATCCAAAGTCGTTCACAAGTATTTTCATATTTTTTGTTGAATGGCAAGTTATTTTGTATCAATGACTTGAGATACATTTCCGCTCACCTTTGATCTGATTTCTCCTCTAACCCTCACTAAGATCGACTTCGAGTAAAGGTTTCGCAGAAAGCGTAGCTGGTTGTGCCTTAAGCGGCATGCCGGCTTTTTTTGCCTGACTCATGAGGAAGAAAGGATTTACTATGATCTGGAATTCAATTCAAGGAGCGTCGCTTCGCTCCCTATGTTTTTTGCTTGCCTTGTTTTTCGCCACCGGCGAGATTGGCAGAACCCAGCCAGTGCTGACGAAGATTCAGGATATGGTTTACCTGGCTGACGGGTCTCGATTTAACGGGCTCGCCTTCATTGACTGGAAGAGTTTTGATACCGCCAATGGCTCAGTGATTGGAAGAAACAGTAAGGTGGTTCGGATTGTCGACGGGCTCTTGCAGGTTCAGTTGGCACCTACCACTAACACTAATAACACGTACTACTCGGTTAAATATTCAAGCGCCGGAAGAGTACTGTTTACCGAAACATGGGCGGTTTCGCCGAGTTCGGCGACGCTCAAGATTCGAGATGTACGGGCAGTTCTGTTGCCGGGTGGATTCGTATCAGCACCCAATTCGGCTGGTGGCGGCAATTCCGGCGGAGGCGGCGTGATCGGTGAAAACGGTACGGGAGCCTTTGTTGATTTTGAGACGCCAACCGGACTGATCAATGGATCAAATCTGGTGTTTACGTTGGCCTCCACACCGAGCCCCCTATCTAGCCTGGAGCTGTATCGCAATGGGCTTAGAATGAGTCCGACGATCGACTTTACAATTACCGGTAACACCCTCACCTTCTTTAGCGGCGCTCAACCACAGGCCGACGACCTCTTGCGTGCCACCTATAGGACTGGCATTTTTGGAACCGCGCCCCACAACTTGCTGAGCGATTTACATAGCGACACATTTGCCGAGGCTGTCGTGCGAGGTGATCTTCTGGTTGGACAAGGAACCACAACCAAATGGATGCGCCTGCCGCTTGGAGCGGCCAATCGCTGCCTGATCTCGAATGGTCAGGATGCCGTTTGGAACGCTTGTCTGTTCACAGGCTTTACAAGCGGGGCAGTGCCTTTTGTAAATTCCAGCTCCATTCTTACGCAGGACGCTACATCGTTCTTCTGGGATGCCACCAACAAACGGCTTGGTCTTGGGACAGGCATCCCTGCGGCGAACCTTACAATCCAGGCCTCAGGATCGCAAGGCAATAGTGATCTTACGCGCTGGTTGAGTTCGGCCGGGTCGACTCTGGCGAGCCTTAGCAGTGCCGGCACGCTTGTTGTTCAGAAGATGAACGTATCGACGAATGGGCAGTTTGCAGCGCTGAATGATTCCGGTAACGGTTCTGATCCTCAATTCCCGGTCAGTGGCGACTTTTGGTTTAACAACTCCCAGCGCGCTCGCAAGACCTTTGAGGCTGGGCAGGTTCATCCTGTCCCGCAGGTACTTTGTAGCGTCGGAGGCGGAGCAACTTCATCTACCACCAATGTGGTGATTGGTTCGTGTTCGATCCCGCAGACTTTCTTTGACTCAGGCGACCGTATCGAAATCTCGCTTAACTTCGAGCACGCTGGCTCGGCCAGTGCATTTGTCACGGAGATCTTTATCGGATCCACTTCTATGTTCAACCGTCAGTTCGCAGCTACCGATACTTTGGCCTATGTAAAGGGTTCGGGCGGCTACTACCCGACCGGCGCAGCCTTTGGCACCCATAGCTTCGGGACTGCTGGATCGAGTTCGGGCAGCGCCATGGCTGGCTTGTCGGGCAACGTGACGTTGACTCCAACGGCTGCTACTCAAATTACGTTTAGAGCGAGGCTGGCGACGGCAAGCTCCGACGTGGTCACCCTTCGCAACTATACTGTGGTGCGCTTTCCGGCCCAGTTCAACCCCTAGGCTCTCCAGAGAGGCTTTCATAACCTCATCCCTTTCTTCCTCTCCGGAAAGAA
>JBKJUN010000584.1:0-12106 GCA_046590555.1 Bryobacter sp.
CGAGAGCCCCTACCGCAACCGTTCCGTCGAAGAAAATCTCGACCTCTTCCATCGTATGCGCGCCGGTGAGTTCCCCGATGGCTCCCGCACGCTGCGATCCAAGATCGACATGGCGTCGCCCAACTTCAACATGCGCGACCCAGTGATGTACCGCATCCTTCGTGCCGAGCACCACCGCACCGGCAATGACTGGTTGATCTATCCGATGTACGACTACGCTCACGGCGAGTGTGACTCGATTGAAGGAATCACGCATTCCATCTGCACGCTTGAGTTTGAAGACCATCGGCCTCTTTACGACTGGTACGTTGCGAGCCTCGGGATTCACCAGCCGCAGCAAATCGAATTCGACCGCCTGAACATCTCCAACACAATGCTCAGCAAGCGCAAGCTTCTGTTGCTGGTGCAGAAGGGCTTTGTCTCGGGCTGGGATGATCCGCGCATGCCTACGCTGTCGGGGATTCGCAGGCGGGGTTACACACCTGAGGCGATCCGCAATTTTTGCGGCTCGATCGGGGTATCCAAGAGCAACGGTGTTATCGAATTGGCGCTGCTCGAACACCACATTCGTGAAGATCTGAACAAGCGTGCCCGTCGGGTCATGGCGGTGATTGATCCAATCAAGGTTGTCATCGACAACTACCCGGACGGCCAGACCGAAGAGCATATGGCACCGAACCATCCAGATGCTCCCGAGATGGGAAGCCGTGCCGTTCCGTTCTCAAAGGTGCTGTACATTGAGCGAGACGACTTCCGTGAAGTGCCGCCGCCCAAGTATCACCGACTCTTTCCGGGCCAGGAGGTTCGCCTTCGCTACGCGTACTTCATCAAGTGCACCAGCGTTGAAAAAGATGAGAACGGTGAAGTCACCGTCGTTCATTGCACTTACGATCCTGCCAGCCGAGGCGGAGATTCCCCCGATGGACGCAAAGTGAAATCAACAATCCACTGGGTGTCGGCCGAGCATGCGCTCGATTTTGAAGCCCGGCTCTACGAGAGTCTACTGCTTGAAGATGCGCCGCAATCAGACGACCTGGCAACCCAGCTCAATCCAAATTCGTTGGTCGTGAAGGCCAACGCCAAGATCGAGCCATGCGTTAAGGGTGTAGAAGCGAACACGCATTTCCAATTCGAAAGAGTCGGCTACTTCAACGTGGATTTAAATTCGACAGACGAAAAACTGGTTTGCAATCGAACGGTTCAACTTCGTGACGCCTGGGCCAAGATCGAAAAGAAGTCGAAGTAGCGGGCTAGTTGAAGCGCAGCGGGAGTGAGCGATGTCGCTTGCCTGTAGCGGCGAAGATGGCGTGGCATTTGACAAAAAAGTTGGGGCTGTTCTTGTTCTGCTTTGAATCCAGTGAGGGGTATGGCGGCTTGTTTGGCGGCGCTTTGGGGAGCCCAGACTTCGCATGAATCCTTGCGGACGCGGGCGACGGCGTACGCTGATTCGAGGCTGAAGGGAGTTTGACTGGCGTCGTGATCGCGGAGTACCCAAAGGAGGGGCATGGAGGATGGAAGGTCGATGGATTGCTATTTGTTATTGAGCGTAAAGAGGATCGCGGGCATGGTTGGGGGATTTGTTTAGAAGCCAGCCAGCCGGGTTTCAGCGTCGCCGAAATCCTTAAGTGTGACGCCCATACGGTCCATGATTCCAAGGTAGAGGCTGCACAACTTTCGGTTGTCGTCGCCTGACTCAAAATAGTCGAGGGCTCTGCCGGTCTTCAGCTTGCCGCTCAAACCACCGAGCGTGAGTACCGGCACCTTTTTGTTGTCATGCTTGGTGCCCGACCACATGTTCGACAGGAATAGCAGACAGCAGTTGTCGAGCACAGTGCCCTCGCCTTCCTGCATCGAGTCGAGTCGCTGCGCGAGATAAGCCAACTGGCTGACCTGGAAGTGAACGATTTTCTGGTAATCCGCCTCGGTGTCGTAGTGGGAGGCACCATGGTGCTGCCTGCTGACGCCAAGAAACGGATAGTAGAGTGCCGACAGGTCTCGGGCCAGCAGGAGCGAAGCCACACGAGTCTTGTCAGTCTGAAAGCCAAGGGCGACAATGTCGCACATCAGGCGCATGTGATCGCGGATGTCTTCAGGCAAGCCATCCTGGGGACGCTTCATCGTAAATAGTGGCCGGCCTGCGTCGCGAGCGCGATCTTCGGCCTTTTGCTTATCGGTGCGCATTCGCTCAATGCTGCGTTCGACGTCTCGGACGCTGGCGAGATACTCGTCGAGCTTCAGCTTGTCGGTGGAACTGATCTTGCTGCTCAAGGCCAGCGCATGGTCTTTCACGCGGTCGAGCACGCTGGTGTTGCGCAGCCTGCCGCCGTTCTCAAAGAGGCTGTCGAAGGCGAGCGAAGGGTACATCTCGTTGGGCACCGGAGAATCGCTGTTCTGCCAGGAGATGTGCGAGCTATAGGCGTTAGAAAAGTTCGTTTCATGGAAGCCGGTCATCGCCCGTTCACAGGCCAAGACCATGCTGGCTTGCGGCGTCTCCTGCCCGATCTGGTTGGCCAGCACCTGGTCGATTGTAATGCCGCCCTGGATGATTGAGCCTTTGCGGATCGGTACGCCCGACAAGAGGTTGCCGGTCATCGCGGGGTGAATGCCCTGCCCTGTGGCCGCCTTGTTGAAGAGGCCGTCGATGACGTTCAGCTTCGCCTTGAGCGGTTCTAGCGGTGCCAGTGATTCGCTCAGTTCCAGGTTGGGGCCTGCGCCTTTGGCCCACCAACGCCCGGGGCTGATGCCCGTGCCCATGAAAAGCACGGCAAAGCGCTGAGGCAAAGCGACGGCTGGGGCTGCGGATAGGGAGTCCAGCAGGGGCAAGGCCATAGTGACGCCAGTGCCACGGAGAAAGACTCTTCGGGATAACGGATTCATCATGCTCACTTTTCTTTCTCGCTGCCGCGCTTGTTGAGAAACTGGCGGCTCGTAACAATGCCTTCGATCACGGTTTCAAAACAGCAGCCGTCCTTGCCCAGCTTAGTATTGATTTCCTGGATCAGGGGAGTGTCTGAGAGCGCCAAACTGCGTCCCAGCGCATAGGCCAAAAGTCTGCCAGTAAAGCCGCGCACAAAATCGTCTTTGCGATGTTCGCGAATGTAGTTCCGGATTCCCTGCAGCCCCTCTCCTTCAACGCCCTTCGGGAAGGTGGCGCGAGCATCAACCGTGCGGCCACCAAGGTCATGAGTTCGACTTTGGCCGACTGGATCAAAGCCTTCAAAGGCCAAGCCGAAAGAGTCAAATCGCGCGTGGCAGGCAGCGCAACTCGGGTTGGCCCGGTGCTTCTCCAGCATCTGTTTCAAGGGCAGTTCCATCTTGGCCTCGTCGGCCGGCAATTCGGGCACCTGTGGTGGCGGGGGTGGGATCTGGTCGCCTAATATGTTCTTCGCTACCCAGAAGCCGCGCTTCACTGGGCTGGTGCGCAGACCCGGCGCGTTCTTGGTCAAAAACGCTGCCATCGGTAAGAGGCCGCCACGGCCATAGCGGCCGGCATCCTCGATGCGAGCCCAGACGCTTTCGTCGCCCCCTGTGGTCGGCATGCCGTAGTGACGGGCGAGTACAGGATTCACAAAAGTGTCGCGAGCGAAGAGCAGATCAAGGATCGAACGGTTACGACGGAAGACGTCGAGGAGAAAGCGAATCGGCTCCTCGAACATCGCTTCTCTCAAGGGGTCGCTGAAAGATGGAAAGCGCGCGCGGTCCACCGTGCCGATCTGTTCGAAGTCGCGAATCTCCAGCCAGTTGGTTCCGAATTCGACGGCCAGCGCCCGGTTGCGGGGGTCTTGCAGCATGCGTCGGGCCTGGGCTTTGATAACTTCAGGCTCGTGCAGCTTGCCTGCAGAGGCGTGGCGCAACAGTTCTGCGTCGGGCATGCTGGACCACAGAAAATAACTGAGCCGGCTAGCCAGATCGAGATCCGACAGTGGCTGAAGTCTGCCGCTACTTTTGACCAAGTCCGCGCGGTAGGAGAAGTTAGGAGACATCAGCACCAAGACAATCGCCTCTCGAATTGCGCCTTCATGGTCGAGAGAATAACGCTCCCTGGCATCGCGATAGAAGGACAGCAGATCGGTGCGATCCGCCTCTGACAATGGTCTTCGATAGGCGCGGGAGGCGAAATCGAGGAGTGCCTGCAAGTGGCTTGGCTCAGCCTCGTGACGTGCTTTCTGCAACCAGCGAATGCTCGTGTTTGCTTTGTCGAAGAAGTCTTTGATGGCCTGAATCGCGACGTTGCCGCCGTCTTTCGCAAATTGCAAATAGTCGGCTTCGAGCTTCCTGAGTTTCTCTTGCGAGATGATCTGCTCCACTTCGATGTCGCCGACTTCGGGCTCGCCGTCTTTGAAATCGTCTCGCGTCCCGCGCGTGCCCAGTTTGGCGAATTCGACGTAGGTGCGGATGTTGATGGAAGCGACAAAATCCATCTCCCGCCACATCTGGTCGAGATGCACCTGCTGCTTCTGATCGAGCAGCAACTCGCAGAGAGGCTGGTCGTCGCGGAAGTAACCCATCACGTTGTGGTAGCCCGCGCTCAGATAGCGGCCTTCATCTTTACCCGTGTTGAAGTAGTTTCGTCCGCGTGATTCCTTGTAGAACATGTCGGGGAAGACACTGCTAAATCGGCCCCACGCCGCTTCATAACGTACGCGTTGACCGGCAGGAACCACGAGATCGGGATCGCCCGGCTCATTTTGCACCAGGACCGTCTTGCCAGGGCCGAACGGATTGTCCCATTCCGGTTCGACCACGTTCGCCTGATTGAACAGAGGCTCGCCTTCGACCTGCAATTGCCTGGGATCAAAGCTGCGGCGATGAGTCGCGTACTGCGTATTCTTCCAAATCAAGAGCGGTTGCCAGGCCGTACCGATGGCGCCCGCCGCAATGTTAATGAAGCGCGGCTCGACCTTCTTGCGAAGCCTGGTGATGTATGATCGCATCTCCTCACAACCGGCTCGGGCAATAGACGGTTGCCCGGCCTTCGGTGCCGGCAAGGCGCGCCACAGCGCTTGCAGTTTCACTAGAGGACCAGCCGATTCGGGGCTCTCCAGGGTTTGCCAGATCGTGCTCAAATATTTAGCGCTGATGCCGGATTGCTTCGCGAGATCAGCCAGGGTGACGCCAGGTTGCCCGAGGGCCGCCCGATGCCGGAAGCGCCATGCGGTTTGGAAATAGTCGACGTAGTCGATGTTTTGCTTGTGGTAAAAATCGATGATCTGATGGACAGCGAACTTGTCGCGATCTGTCTCTGCCGGTATAGGATGTGGTGCGAAGGCAAATCCTTTTTCCTGCAAGTAAAGGTGGGAGGCCACTTCACGCGCAGCGGCCAGATATTTCTTCAGGAGGGTAGGCGACATGCTTAGCGTTTCGCCCGAATTGTCAAAGCCTGCCGTGTTGGCCGGATCGACGGGAAATTTGCGGGTCGGGCGGATGTCGACTCCGGTTAGATCGCGAACCGTGTAGTTGTATTCGGCATTGCTGAGGCGCCTCGCCAGCACGAAACCTGGGTCGCCAGCATTGCGGCGCGTTTCGTATTCGCGGACCGAGTGGAACCAATCGAGGGCAGCATGGCGCTGCTGCGGGCCCGGTTGCAGGGCTCCCTTGGGCGGCATCTCTTCTGCTTCCAGACGCTCCAGAATTTGACTCCAGCGGCGACCGTCATGCATGAATGCAGCCATCGTAGTGAACCCGCTCAGATCGAGCTGCGCTGCGGGCCGATTCTGGCCGTGGCAACTGACACAATACGTCTCAAGGAAAGGCTTGACGCTTCGAGTGAAGCTGCCTTCCAGCTCTGTGCGCTTTGCCTCTTGGCCCCGTACGACGCTGACAACCACTGTTGTCGTGAGGATGGCAAACAGGGCAGCCCAAGGGGTGGCCAATCCGATCTGACTCCGGCGCAACTGCATGGTCCGTCCTCCAGACTAGATTATGGTGTGGTGTGGAAGTGACGTCAATGCGGAACCGCGGGTTCAGATCCGGCAGATCAGATAGAATAAGGCGCATATGCCAAGCAGATTGGTATTGCTAGTTGCTTGCACGCTACCGATTGTCGCTGCCGAAGACGACGAGTTCTTCGAAGCGAAAATTCGTCCGCTTCTGGCAACGCATTGCCACGCATGTCATACAGGCAGCGGGTTAGGAAATCTACGCCTTGATTCTCGTGAGGGCGTGCTCAAGGGCGGCAAGTCCGGCAAGGTAGTGATTGAAGGCAAACCTGAACTTAGCCTCCTCGTCGAAGCCGTGAAGCGCACTCATGTGCGGCTCAAAATGCCACCGGTTGGCGCACTCAGCACCGAAGAAATAGCTCACCTTGAAAACTGGATCCGTATCGGTCTCCCCTGGCCGGAGAAGCAACAACAAGCCGAAGTTACGACTGCGAAGATCACGGCAGAACAAAAGGCCTTCTGGTCTTTGCAGCCGATGCAACCGGCAACAAACAAGTTGATCGACAGCTTCATCAACGCAAAGTTGAATGCTGTCCAGATTGCGACAGCCAGACCCGCAGCCCCTCGCACCTGGTTGCGGCGCCTGACGATCAGCCTTACGGGTTTGCCACCCACACCTGAGGTGGCTGACGAGTTTGCCCAAAACCCGGATCGAGGTAAAGCCATTGACCGCTTGCTCAACTCCCCCCAATACGGCGAACGCTGGGCCAGGCACTGGCTCGACCTTGCCCGATACTCGGACGGCGAACTGGCCGCCAGCACTGACACACCGCTACCCAACGCCTGGCGCTACCGCGATTGGGTCATCGAATCTTTGAATCGAGACCTCCCCTACAACATCTTTGCCAAAGCGCAAATCACGGAAACAAAGCAGCAGCTGGCCGGCCTTGGTTTTCAGGCGCTGGGTTCCAGCGCAAACGATCAACTGGATGTAACGACAAAGGTGTTTCTTGGTCTCACAGTGGGCTGCGCGCAGTGCCACGATCACAAGTACGATCCGATCCCGACGAAAGACTACTACTCCCTGCTCGGCGTCTTCAAGAGCACGCAGTCGAACCAATACCCGCTCGTTGAGGAAGTGGAAGTTGAACTCTATAAGGCCAGGAAGAAGAAGGTTGACGACCTCAAAGAAATTCTCAGCGATTACCTCGCCGAGCAGACCAGACAACTCACCGATCTGCTTGCCCGCGATACGGCTAAATATCTGGTCGCTGTATGGAAGAACAAAACAGAAGGTCTCGACGAAGAAACTTTCAAGCGCTGGAAGACTTACCTCGGTGACACGAGCAAAGAGCACGTTTACCTGAACGGTTGGTACGTACTGCTCAAGGCAAAGCCGCAAGAGGCGCAGGTAAAGGCCGAGGCTGAAAAATATCAGAACTTTGTCCTCGAATTGCTCGAGGAGGCGAAGGAAATTGAGGATAAGAACTACGTCGCCTTTGGCGGCCGCAAAGGGCAAAAGAACGAGAATACGCGGCAGTACACCAACATTGTGTCGTTGCCGGTTTTGAAGTTCTACCAGTGGCGCGAACTGGCCTACAAACCTTATGTCACCGACGGATTCAAAGCACCCGGGGGAGTCTACTTCTATGACGCAAAACAGATCGACCGATTCCTGGGCGGTTTTGCCAAGAGCTACGTAGAGAAGCTCCGCACCGAGATTCAGGCAGCCGAAGCGGAGTTGCCGACCATGTATCCATTCCTGCATTCCGTGAAGGACACCGACAAGCCTGCGGACATCAACGTTGCTTTGCGCGGCGACCCGAAGACGCCTGGTGAAATCGCACCGCGACGCTTTCTGCAGGCGCTCTGCCCGGACGAACCCAAGCTCTTCCTCGAAGGCAGCGGCCGCGCACAACTCGCCGAGGCCATCGTCAACCATCCCCTCACCGCACGCGTGATTGTGAATCGCGTCTGGCAATACCACTTCGGCAAAGGCATTGTTCGCTCAGCATCCAACTTCGGTCGCATGGGAGAAAGGCCGAGCCACCCCGAGCTTCTGGAGGAACTTGCTGCCCGCTTTATTGCGAACGGCTGGAGCCTGAAGAAACTCCATCGAGAAATCTTGCTCAGCGATACTTATGGGCGCTCCACGGCAGCCAATGTTGATGCCGATCCAGACAATAGACTGCTGGCCCACTTCCCTCTTCAGCATCGCCTCGACATGGAAGTTCTGCGGGACTCAGTGCTGAGCGTGAGCGGCCAGCTTGACTCCAAAGTTGGCGGCGCATCCACCAGCATTTCTGACGAAAACAAACGCCGTTCACTCTATCTCACGGTCAGCCGAACACGCCTTGATCCGGCAATGGCCTTGTTCGACTTCCCGGATGCCAACGGATCCACCGACGAGCGAGCCATCACTGCCGGCCCATTGCAGGGGCTTTACTGGTTGAACAGCGCCTTCATCACGAAACAGGCTGAAGCCCTCGACAAGCGCCTTCAGGCAGAAGGTCCGGGAGACGATGCGGCTCGAATCGGGCGCGCCTATAAATTGCTCTACTCGCGTCTACCTGATGCAGCCGAAATGAAATTGGGCATAGACTATTTATCAAACGCCGGTCCAAACAAATGGGCGAAATATTTGCAGGCCCTGCTCGGCACCAGTGAATTCTCGAGTGTGAATTGACATGTCCCCAAGACGCAAATTTCTAGAAACTCTCGGCGGCGGCTTCGGCCTCAGTGCCCTGCAGGGCATGCTTCAGGCTGACCCGAACCGGCAGCCGCACTTCACGCCAAAGGCCAAGCACGTCATTTTTCTGTTCCTGAATGGCGGCATGTCGCAGGTGGATACTTTCGACCACAAGCCGGCCCTGGCAAAGTATGATGGCCAGCCGATGCCTGGACCGAAGATCCGCACGGATCGCGCCAGTGGCACGCTGATGCGTAGCCCCTGGGAATTTAAACGCTACGGCCAATCGGGCCTTGAAGTAAGTGAGATTTTTCCTCAGATCGCTCAAAGAATTGATGATTTTTGTGTGATCCGATCGATGCATACCGACAACGGTAACCATGGGCCATCGCTCCAATTGATGAACTGCGGGCACCAGCTTCCGGGCCGTCCGTCGATGGGCTCCTGGGTCACTTATGGCCTGGGCACTGACAACAAAAATCTCCCCGGCTTTATCGTGCTCTGCCCCGGTTTTCCTGTCCTTGGCTCATCGCTGTGGAGTGCCGGCTACATGCCCTCCAGCTACCAGGGCGTGCATATCCATAACGAAGCCATCGAGCCCGAGAAGCTTATCAGCCACCTGCGCAACGCCCGGTTGAGCGTCGAGGAACAGAAGCAACAACTCGGCCTCCTCGACCAGTTGAACCGGCACTACATCCAGCGAGTTGGGGACCAGCCGCAACTGGAAGGCGCAGTGCAGTCGATGGAGTCGGCCTTCCGTCTGCAGACAGAAGCTGGAGACCTGTTTGATATCCGCAAGGAATCAGAAAAGGTTCGCGCCCGCTACGACATCTCTGACTTCGGCCGTGGTTGTCTGATGTCGCTCCGCCTTGTCGAGAGCGGCGTTCGCATGGTGCAAATTTACTTCGGCAATTTTCAACCCTGGGATCATCATGACGACATTCGCATCCATGCCAAGCTCGCACGTCAGGCTGACGGACCCATCGCGGCGCTGGTAGACGACCTCAAGGCGCGCGGACTCTTTGACGAAACGTTGATCGTGATCGCGGGAGAATTCGGTCGTACGCCGATGATCCAGAATTCCGGCCTTGAGAAACTCGGCTGCGGCCGTGATCACAATCCTCCTGCGTTTAGCGTGCTTCTGGCCGGCGGAGGCATCAAGGGCGGCCTGGCTTATGGTGCAACTGACGATTTCGGATTCAAAGCGGTGGAGAACAAGGTTCACGTCCACGACCTCCACGCGACCATCCTTCACCAACTTGGCTTTGATCACACGAAGCTGACTTACCGCTATGCTGGCCGCGACTTCAGGCTCACTGACGTGCATGGCGAAGTGGTTAAAGGCGTGATCGGCTAGCGAAGGTTTTCTACTTGCAGCAGGTCAGATCCCATACCTCAGTCCCGTCGGCTCTAGGGAAGCGTACCAATTGAATCCGATTCTTCTACTTTCACCAACAAATAGCGATAGAACCCGAATGGCTTCGGGTATTCGGTGTGCAAGTGGGGCGTTCCTGAAGGTACCAGGAGCCAGTCACCCTTCGTCATTTGGTCGGCCCGCCCCTGTTCCACTCGCGCACCAGCCATACGATTGCGCCCGCGCTTCTTCATGTTGGTAATCGTACCCCCCGTAACGATCGTAGCGGCCCCATCGATACAGTAGAAAATGTCGATAGCCGTAGGATGGATCTCCGGATCGGGGTTGTAGAAGGCAGGCTGATCCGGGCCTGTGCGATAGCCCCCTGTGAGTCTAAGCTTAGAACTAGAGAAGATCTCTCCCTTGCTGTTGAGCGCAACTGCAACCTTGTGATGATCGATAAATGTAAGCTCGCCCGTTTCGCCCGGTGAGCTATTTAATTGAATAAGGTGATAGCTGATCGACTTCGGAACCTCGCGGAACCACTGCGGTGTGCCAGCAGGAATCACCACGATGTCACCCTTGGTCAGACGAAAAGTTTCTCCGCCTTTGATCTCATATGGAATTACATTAGACTTGACTCTTTTTCCGCCGGCGATGAGCGTGGCCTCCCCATCAGTAATGTACAGGATCTCAGTTTGTTTCTCGCGAACTTCGGCAACGCCCACTTTGACACGGTGCGAACCTGAAACCTTGATCGCCGCAGGCGTCTTCGGATTGTTGATCAACAGCGCGCCCTTGGTCAGCGCGGCAGCCACGGCCCTATGATTTGCGTAGATACCTGCCGCTACAATCGGGCCAGAAGTAGAACTTTGTGCAAACAGATTGACTGACGAATTCTCCAAAACAAGCAAAAGCGCGATCCAGGCAAGCGGAGATACTCTCGCGCAATTCCGGGATTGATCCGTTCTTTGGCAGGCTGAAGGAAGTATTTGCATGTTTATGGCGAGACGAGCATATCATTCAATACCTTTTCGGCGTTTGGGAGGACACACAGGGGAGCAAAAGGGCGGACAAGGGACGTTAGTTGTCAAGCATGTCGCGAGGCGCAAGCAAAGGCCACGTCGGCTTGAGCTTAACGAAACGAGAAGCAGCACAATCGAGGTGTGATTTATTGCGGAGACTTCCAATGTCATAACCAAATTCCCGCATGACGGGAACAAGTCGAGCGTTTGAGAAAGGAAAGGAGTTGTAGTGGAGCGGGAGACCGGGTTCGAACCGGCGACGTTCAGCTTGGGAATACGCACCTCGTTCGCAAATAAAGAACATATGCGACCATGGCGGTAATCCTGACCACCTGGAACCATAGAGAAAAGCGAAATCCGGCCTTAACGCAGTAATCGCAGTAACGAGGCTGGTGCTGCAAAACTCTTCCAAAACCTGACGGTGATTTGGCCCCTCGCGCAACCGAAAGTGCGTGAGGTTCGACGATGTTGGCTAAAGCTGACGATGTGCTTCGCGATTATCACGGGGATCTGCTGATCTCCCGCTATCGGCTCAAGCAAGCCGAAGGAATCGCGCTGGTCCGGTCGAATCGGGAAGCGGGCAAACAGCCGCTGGCCTTCGCGTCACGTCCATTCATTCTGTGTGGCTTGCCGATCCGTAAGCCACCGTCGGATCAACTCTTGTTCGAAAGGCGCAATGGAAACTTTCTGCTGCAGATCACGGGGCACCCGCAGTTCGGACTTCCCTTCGGACAAGACAGGCTAGTCCTGCTATTCCTTGCAACTCTTGCGGTTCGGCAAAAGAGCCAGGTTGTCCAGTTCCGATCAGCCGCTGAGTTGCTGGATATGTTCGGGATGGCGAAAGGCGGCAAGGAGTATCGCCGCATCGTGGCCGCTTTCGAGCGGATCTTCGGCGCAACCATTTTCTTTTCAACTAGGACCGCTGAGGCGAAAGCCACGGTAATCCATCGAGGTCGCATCAATTTTCTGCGTGAGGCAGAAATCTGGTACGGGCGATCAGGCGAATCGACCAGCTCGACGAACACGATTGCGTTAAGCGACGAATTTTACACCGAGGTGGCACGCCACCCAATTCCGACCGATCTGGAAGCAATCAAAGTTTTCGCCGCCGCGCCGGCACTCTTGGACCTCTTCATGTGGCTAAGTTATCGGTGCTTCG
>JBKJUN010000819.1:0-5348 GCA_046590555.1 Bryobacter sp.
GTTGGAAAAACGATTCGCAGCATCACTTGTTTCCGGACGTCAGGCGACGCCGGCGCAGATCATCATTTAGGTTCATCAGCACACGCAAGTGCGTCTCGTCCGGCCTGGAATCTTCAACGTCAACTAACGCCACGACACGCTTCCCATCCGGAGCAATATCGAAATTCGGGACTACGCCAATTGCTGCTAATCGCTTCGGAGACCATTGTCGCGGCGTACCCGCCCTCAATGAGTTTCCGTCGGCCGTGATTGTGACGGTCATAAGATGGTCGTCCGGAGACCGGAAAAAGATTTCTCGTCCGTCATGGGACCACCGAGGCGAACGCCCTCCATCTATGGACGCCATCCACCTGCCGTCTCGCGGCGGAGTTTGTGGAGAAAACGGCATAACGTAAAGCTGAGGGGTTCCGGATTCATTCGAGCCGTACGCTAACCACTTACCGTCCGGCGAGATCGTTGGCGCAGCTTGCACGCCCGGCTGCGTTAACAAGGGCTGCGGCCGGCCCAGCCGCAGCGTACCGCCTGTCAGATTCACTGGAGCCGCCCACAAGTCATAGCCCGTCTGCGGTTCATTTCGATGAAACGCGAGCCATGCACCGTCCGGCGAAAAGGACCAGGGCACCGCAGAAATCCCTGGGGCTGACGTCATCACCTCCATGGTTCCGGTGCCGTCCGACCTGGCGACGGTAATGCCCTTCTTTGTTACAAACGCGATGTATTCCCCGTTTGGTGTCCACACCGGACAACACACAACGTCTAAGCCAGACGTTAGCTGTGTCATTTTTTTCCGGGCGAGATCATAGATCCAGATTTCTTCCTCGGATTCTACTGCAAGACGCATCCCATCAGGCGACATCCTCGGACTCGTATACGGGCCCGTTTCGGCAATTACCCGGTCTTTCATGCCCGAGGAGTCGAGCCACGTCACGGCGTGATTCGATAACGATGCACTTCGTCGATACACCACCGTGCCCGCGGCAGAGACGTTAAAGTCGGCTCCGCGGAAATGGTCGTTCGCCACTCCTGCGATTACGGGCGATGCAGGCCCGGAAAGCTCCAATCGATCCAGGTCGATGGGCGCAGCGAACACCGTTGCGCCCCGGTTGAACAACAGGTAGCCGCTCGCCAGGTAGCGCGCTGTCGATGAATTCTGAACCAGTGTCTTGGCTGTAGCCCCGCCGGGCGGGAGTACTCGAATAGAACCATTCGCCACGCCGGTTCCGGAAACAAAAAGTGTGCCTTTTCCCCCCGGCAACGCGACAGGGCTTCGATGGACCGTCACTTCCGGCGACTCGCCTTGCAAAGTGCTGAAAGGCCTGGCCTCGCCCCCAGATGCGGGAATACTGGATAGCTCGCCCGATATGCTCAGAGAAGCGATGATCTCACCGTTCTCAGTCCATGTACCACCCCGGTCGAACGGAGCCGGACACAGCACAAGAGATTCCCCACCATCGATCGGCACCTTCCGTAGTTGGTGGGCGGCAAAATAACCGACCCACTGCCCGTCCGGCGAAAAAAAGGGCGAAGAAGCCCCTTTCGTACCCGCAAGCAGCGTGATTCTGGTTTGTTCGAGCTTACGAACCGCGAGCTGGCCGGACTCGACGAATACCAAAGTATCGCCGTCTGGAGAGATCGCCGCCTGCGACACTTCAGTCCCGACGTCGAGGTCCAGGGCGACTATCCGTCTGCCAGAATCGGCGCTGGGCGTCGGCCAGATTGTCCAGGCTAAGCCGATGCAGACCACCGCGGATACGCCCGCCCAAGCCCATCTGGCCCGCCCGGGACGCGCTGGCTGAATTTGAGACGGCGCTATTTGTGGCTCTTCGGCGGGCGATCGCTCCGCTTCAGCTTTGATAACGGGCGCGATGAATCGGTAACCCTTGCGCGCGATTGTCTCGATGTAGAGCGGGCGATCCGCAGAATCGTTCAGAGACTGGCGAAGCTTCGCCACAGCAACGTTGAGGCTATGATCGAAGGCGACAAAGGTGTCGCCTGGCCAGAGAAGGTGTCGCAGTTCGTCGCGGGTGATCAGTTCGCCGGGCCGGTCAACCAGCGCCTGAAAACTCTCAGTTGCTGTTCTGGAACTCGAAGGCGAACTCCACTCTTTCGCACCTCAGCGATGGTGAAATCTACTTCATAAGGTCCAAACCGCATCATCAACACATAGTATCTGATTGTTTAGATCGGTAGTTAAATGTCGCCTTCTCAACGACTTCAAAGGTATACAGTACTTTACCCAGAATTGAGGTGACTTTGCCGCCTTCGCATCGTAATGTTCACTTCAGCCGTTCACCGCAATGTCGGACGAACGCATTTTCTTAAAGAAAACGGAGATCTCAATGCTTAAACAATCGCCTGCTCGAATCAGTTTGGCAACCGCCGCCATGCTGGCTTGCTTTGTCGTGCTGCCTTCGCCTTCCACTGCGGAAACCCCGGAGGGGTCAGAGAGCGCAGGCAAGCTGGAAGGAACCTGGGTGACACAAGTCACTGTCCGCGACTGCCAAACAGGGTCCCCCTTGCGGACATTCGTGGCTTTGAATACCTTCAATGAAGGCCACACCATGATCGACACGACAACGACCGCGAGTGCGTCGGCGCGGGCACCAGGCCTCGGGAAGTGGGAGAAGACCGGTCCCCAGACGTATAGCGCCACATCGCTGGCATTTCTGTTCAGCCCCGTTGGTGCCTGGAGTGGTACGCAGAAGCTGACACACTTAATTCAGGCCAGCGGAGGCGAGATCACGTTTAAAAGCACAGTAGAAATCACAGATACTGCAGGTAATGTCACTGTCAGAGGCTGCGCAACCGCCGTTGGGCAGAAGCTCTGACCAAGCCTCGACGTAGTCCATTCCTGTGACGGCTGTTCGTGTCAATGGTTGCTGCCTTCGACTGTATCGTCGTAGTTGGAGCGCGAACAGTGCCGCGTGGAGGAACTTGGTGTCTTGGTCGCGGGACCGGACACCGTTCCTCCTCTTATCGATGGATGATTGAGTGGATCCGATCCTGGTCTGCCTTGCAGGATTCAGCTCGTTCAGTCGCATTATCGGAATCTGCTTACTGAGTGGATTTTCGACCAACCGGAAGCTGACGCTTGCAACAGGGCATTGCAAGAGGCCTTCAACGAGGGTGCTCGCCGGAGGTAGAATTCGAATCTGAAAACAAAGCGCTCAACCCTCTGACCGTACTGGCGGTCGAGCGTTTTTAAGGAGATACGATTTGGCTCCCCGGCTTGGATGCACGCGTCAAATGCCGGTGTGGTTTTGGGAGGAGAATGGCCGAGCGTGGTGGTTCGCCGAGATGGGCGTTAGACGACCAAATGGATTACTACCGGTTTGTCCGTTAACCAGGACTTATGCGCTCACCACTGGGCTGTATTGGGATACAATCCTCTAATGTCCACGCTGCTCTCTGTTGGACATAACTCGAATTTCAAGGTAAAAAATGAGTGTACTCTGTAATGCTGTTGCGCTTCTGATCGCGATTGAATCCTTCTCGGCAGTGGCAGTTGGTCAAAGGGCGGCGATACCGCAATCCAACATCCCCGATGTCATCCGCGCGGGAACACAGCCGGAATTAGTGAAGAACGGATTTCAGGGTGGTGAAGGCCCCACTCCAGCACCGGACGGCGGCCTTTACTTCAGCGCAGTCACAGAGAACCGAACCTATAGGCTCGATGACAAGGGCATTTCGGTCTGGCGAGAAGGCACAAACGGGACCAACGGGCTGTACCTGCTCAAAGACGGGCGCCTCCTGGGTGCCGAATCAAAGAGTCGGCGAATCGTCGCGATCACGCCGGGAGGAACGGTGACGGCGCTCGCGACAAGCTATAAAGGTTCGCCGCTGCGTGCGCCAAACGATCTAATCCCGGATCGTAAAGGAGGCATTTACTTCACCGATCCCGCACCCCGCCCGGCTCCGAACCTCGCCCCAAAGGACCCCGGCAACGTTTACTACATTCGGCCCGGCGGCGAGGTGGTTCTTATTGACGATCAGATCCGACGCCCAAACGGCATCACCCTGAGCCTGGATGAGAAGACTTTATACGTCGACGATACCGAAGGCGAGTATGTTTATGCGTTCGATGTGTTGCCCGATGGTTCGATCAAGAACAAACGTCCGTTCGTAAAGCTCCATGATCCGGAGAAAGGTTCGGAGGGCTTGCGCAGCCGGGCCGACGGCATGGCCCTTGATTCGAAAGGTCGTCTCTATGTCGCAACTGCATCCGGTATTCAGGTGATCGACCCTCGGGGCAACTATCTCGGCACAATCCGCCTTCCGGCAATCGCGAGGAATCTGGCCTTTGCCGGACCGCAACGCCGCACCTTATACCTTACTGCCGTCGACTCGCTATACCGCATTAGGATGATCTCGGGAGGCCCCAAAGATCGCTCGAAGTAGAGGGACTGCATCGCGAGGATGGGTATCTCGATTGTGCACGGTTGGTCGGCAAACCGGAAGCGATCCACGCCAGCGCGTAATCGGAATCTCGGACCTGTGCTTGCGCGCAGTCTCGGAATGTCGCGTTAGGGAAAGTAATCACAGGTGATGGTTGCCTCAATGGCATGAATAAGTTGCGATTTGGCTCCCCAGTCAGGACGCAATAGAACTTTTGCGGCATAAATCCCCCTCTGCTCGAACCGATACAAATCGTTTGCTAACAGGAGGATTTGGAGAGAACCTGCCCTTTCATCCAGACTGGGTACCAAAGCTGGACGAGTTTAGAACCGCCATCCAGCGATGAAATCTTCCGAGTGCGCAGCCGGCAGCGTCAGTCCTTGTTGCTGATTGTAAAATCTGCCACCCAGCCCAGCGACAAATTGAAAGCGAAAATGGCAGTCAATCTCGAGAGGGAATTCGAGAGGAAAACGTAGCGACCGTCTTGAACCACTCTTGAAACAGAATTGGATAACGAAGAAGATTGAACGCTACGTCACTGGAGGAGAATGGATCTGGGGAGTTCACTACAGTGCGCGGAAAGCCCAAATGGCGAGACGGTCGGCCGATGGCGCTGCTATTCGCTGCAACCATTGCTCTGCCCTCGCTGGCGCTGGCTGTGCTGGCGTATCGGGCGCTGGATTCTGATCGCCAACTCGAGGAACGCGTTTGGCGCGAGCGGATGGAGGCTGCGGGTCGCGGCACCTATGGGTTTCTGGAGCGGAGAGTTCTGGACGCGCGAAGCCACGCGGAAGCTCTAGCCCGTGGAGAAGAACCCAGCATTAACAGGCCGGACGGAATCATATCGGTGGTTCTCTCGCCGCAAATCAAGCTGTCGCCATCCTCTGCGTTTGCCTGGCTGCCGGACGGCCTCGCGTCCGTGCCCGAATTGCCGCGAGAGTTGGAGCAATCCG
>JBKJUN010000865.1:0-2681 GCA_046590555.1 Bryobacter sp.
GCAGGCGGCAAAGAAATCACCTCTGAAAAGCGAATCCGCGCCAGCCTCCCAACTATCCAGTACGCCCTGGCCCAAGGCGCAGGAGTCATCCTCGCCAGCCACCTTGGCCGTCCCAAAGGCAAGCGCAACGAAGAGATGAGCCTCGCCCCAGTCGCCACCAAGCTAAGCGAACTCCTGAAGCTCCCCGTAGCCTTCGCACCAGACTGCATCGGCGCAGAAGTCGAAGCCATGAAGCCAGCCCCAGGCAGCGTCCTCCTCCTCGAAAACCTCCGCTTCCACGCCGCCGAAGAAGCCAACGACCCCGCCTTCTCAAAGCAGCTAGCCGCCCTCGCCGACGTCTATGTCAACGACGCCTTCGGTACCGCTCACCGCGCTCACGCCTCCACCGTAGGCATCATCGAGTACGTCAGCCAGGCCGCCGCCGGCCTGCTGATGGATAAGGAACTCGAGTATCTAACCAAGGTCACTGCGAACCCTGAAAAGCCCTCGATCTCGATCATCGGCGGTGCCAAGGTCAGCGACAAAATCGAAGTCATCCAGAACCTCTTAAAGATTTCGGACAAGCTCCTCATCGGCGGAGCCATGGCCTACACCTTCCTCAAGAGCCAGGGCCTTCCCATCGGCAAAAGTCTTGTAGAAGTCGACAAGCTAGACCTGGCCAAAGAACTCCTCGCCACATCCGGCGGCAAGCTTCTACTGCCAGTCGACCACCACGTCAGCCCTGAATTCAAGGCCGACCCTGGCAGCGCAATCGTCGATCAGATCCCCGACGGCCAGATGGCCCTCGACATCGGCCCCAAGACGATCGAGATTTATGTAGCGGAAATCCTGAAGTCGAAAACCATCATCTGGAATGGCCCCATGGGAGTCTTCGAGATGCCCCCCTTCGACTTGGGAACGATGGCCGTAGCCAATGCCGTAGCAACAGCCACCGACGGCGGCGCGATCAGCGTAGTAGGCGGAGGCGACAGCGAGAAAGCGGTAAAGACCGCCGGCATCAGTGACCGCGTCAGCCACGTCTCAACAGGCGGCGGCGCAAGCCTCGAATTCCTCAGCGGCGTTACTCTCCCCGGCGTAGCCGCCCTCACCGATAAGTAAGTAAAGACGGGGGAAACCCCGTCTCTCTCTGAACCAAATGCTTCCAACACCCAATCCTGATGACGATGTTTCGTTGTTCTTCACTCCAGAAGAATGGGAAGCTTCGAAGACCGATACCATCTCCCTCGAAGAAGTGCGCGACGCCCTCGCTTCGATAAACGGTTCGCTAGCAGATGCCGTGATTGAGGAGCGAGAGGAAGCAAGCGCGGCGCGGGAAACGATTAAGCTATCTGTCGTTGCCCTTTCTAGTAGATCGTTCCCTTGATTGAATTTCCATTGCCAGATTGAGTCGACTTGATATCCTCTTAAGTTCAGCCACATCCGTCGGACAATCCAGTAAGGCTGCAGCTTCCGGCAAGTTGCTGAAACGTTTCCCACTTCTAATGTGAAATCGGATCATGTTTCGAGCAAACCAATCCAATTGGCTCAGATATGTATTGATTGAACTTCTTCGTACGTCCTTGTGAATGAGCTGATTTCTCACGTCCCTTAGGTGCTGAAAAATGTGTTTCTGAATTTCGTATTCTTTGTCGGCGGCCAAGAAACACAATCTTTTGGCCAATTGATCGTATTGCCCCTCGCTATTAGACAAGAATTCAACTAGCCCCCAAAGCCCTTGAAAAGCAAGATTAGGATCCACATTGTCGAGTGCTCGATCATATCTCGACAATGCCATTTCTATATCGGATCTGTACTTGATATGCATCAGCCTAGATCTGATCGCTCGCTCATTTCTCAATGCCTTTCCCCAACTTTTCCCAATTCGGTAGAACCACTCGGGTTTCATGGAGTTTGTCTCGTACCATATTTCCGTCGCAGCCAATTCCCCGTTAACAAAATGAAGGCTCCCAAATGGGCCTGGAAGGATCTTGCTGACCGGCCGAAAAACTGGGCCTTGTGTGAAACTCTGACTGTATTGGTTCAAAGAGAAATTCCAAACACCTCTCAGAAAATCAACTGCCTGCCTCCCCTCTTCAAATGCTTCTGTTGTGTTTCTTGCACTTAATGAAATCGATACGTTTGCAAGCCCTTCATTTGAATACCGCGTGTTTTCGGCTATCAGCTCTTGGATTTCACCTCTGTTGAATCTTGGGGATGATCTTGAAGCGGAAGTCAAGGTAACCCTCGTCGAAGCAAAGGTTCTGACCAAAGAATCAAGTCGCCCAATAATGCCCAAATTAGTTGCTAGAACAAATCGAATCGGAGGCGTCTTCAGGTAGTTTGCTTGTGCAGAATTAAAAGCTCGAAGAAAAGATTCCTCCTTGAACAAACCAATATTTGTCGTTTTAAATGCGGAACTGCTCAAAAGCCCTCTTCTTTCACCCTCCGGGATTGATGGATTGAACAGAACGGCAGATTCAAGTATTGAAATTACCAACTCGAACTCCGCGAATCTAAACTGTGGTGATTCACCGGCAGAAGAAATGGTTGCAGAGCGCAGCAGCCGAAGGATGGTTGCCAATTCGAATCCTTTTTTCAGTTTCATATTGTTACTGCTGCCATGGTACTCGACGCCGATCTTGTTCAACCAACGATCTTAATTGATCAACTTGAGTCATATCAACTCGATATCAAATGCTTCT
>JBKJUN010000911.1:0-8558 GCA_046590555.1 Bryobacter sp.
ATTTGGGTCCAGATCAAAGGCCTGTTGGGCTGCCGGAATGGCTTCGGTGTATCGTCTGGCCCGAAAGAAAATCATGGCCCGCGCTACATGGCTTAGCGGCGAGACAGGGTCGAGTGCAACAGCGCGACCCGCCTCGATAATCGCTTCGTCAAACCGGCTCATGCGCGTGAGGTGTTCGGCATACCAGACGCGAGCCAGTAGATTGCTCGGGTTGAACTGCAGCGCGCGTCCATACTCGATTTCCCCGCCAGCCAGATCCCAGTCATGTCCGTCCTTGATGTTGGCAAGCGCATTATGCGCGGCACTGCTTGTTGAATCCAGCTCCAGTGCCTTGAGTGCAGCCACTCGCGCTTCCGTATAAGTTTCTGACGAAGGGCGAAGTCCAAAGATTCCGGCAAAGCAGAGCGCTTCTGCCAGCCCGGCTTGAGCCGCCGCAAAGCGCGGGTCGATCCCGATTGACTGCTTGAAATATTCCACGGATTTGGCAATACCCGGTATTCCCTTGTGAAGGAAGTAGCTCCCCTTCAGAAAAGCTTCATAAGCAGCGGGATCCACAGGACGGTTGCTGCTCAAGTCGTGTTCCTGTTGAGGACTCAGCTTGATTCGGATCTGGCTTGCGATCGCACGCGCCACTTCCCCCTGCAACTTTAGTATGTCGCTCAGATCCCGTTCGTACTTCTCGGCCCAGATATGGCGGTCATCCGATGCGCGGATCAACTGGGCCGTGATCCGCACCCTCTGCCCTGCCTGTGTAACGGTGCCTTCAAGAATGGCGTCAACATCCAGCTCGCGAGCAATCTCAGGCAGCGACTTGCGGCCGCTTCCCTTCTTGTAGCGAACAATTGAGGTCCGCGAGATCACCCGCAGCGAACCCAGCCGCGCGATTTCACCAATCAGTTCGTCCGTCATCCCGTCTGCAAAGTATTCCTGCCCCGGATCGCCAGACAGGTTCTCAAGCGGCAGCACAGCAATCGACCGGATCTGCCGGAACGAAACTTGCCAAAAATAATAGCCAGCGGAGATCACAGGCACAGCCACCACTCCACCGGCAATAGCAAGCCAGCCCCGTCTTCCCAGGATTGGCGCCTCTACAGTAGGAGGGGCAATCACAGTGCGCTCCACCGGCACCAGAAACCGATAGCCTCGTTGCGGCAGCGTCTCGATGAAGCGCGGATTCTCCGCATCGTCACCTAAAGCTTCCCGCACCCGATTGATCGCCTTGTTCAATCCGCGCTCAAAATCGACAACCGTGCCGTCGGCCCAAAGTCGCTTTTGCAGAGCTTCCCTCGTCACCACCTCACCGTCGGACTCGAGCATCGCAACCAGTGCCTGAAATGGCTGTTCCTGGATCTTGATTCTTTGCCCAAGCCGGCGCAGCTCTCCAGATGCCGGGTCAACCTCGAAGTCTCCAAAGCGAATCAGCAGCTTATTTAGTTCCATCGGCAGAGTCGCATCGAAGTCCTACCATATCACCTGAAGCATAAGTCCTTTGATTCCAGCGTAATTATTAGGGAACATGCTCGCCACACAGAGATAACATCATCGCCATTGAGCATTGAAGCCTGGTTCTTCTACGCTTCGATCAAGACCACGAAGGAGGTCTGCTTCTATGCAAAAATCTACCCTGGCGATTCTGGTTCTCCTGATCACCGCCACCTTACAGCTTCGCGCGCAATCACTTTTGGAGTCGATCCGCACACCTGAGAAAGCGGTTGCCAACATCCACCAGACGCTTGAAGGCACCTGGCTCTCCGAATTGCGGCCACCCGGCCTTCCCGCTGCTGCGCCCGCAATCCCCAACCTTGTCACTTTTCATCCCGATGGCACAGTAACAGCATCTGCCGGCGACGGCAATCAAAGCGTTGCTCACGGCATTTGGGTTCGCGTCGGCGACCGCAAGTTTCTGCAGACTGTCTTTCTCTTCAACTTCAACGAGAATCGCGTCCTCACCACAATCACCAAAGCCCGCATCAATCTCCAGATGAGTCTCGATGGCCAGACACTGAAGACCACCAATGAGATTGTTGTGATGGATCGCACCGGCAGGATTCTCTCCACCATCAGCGGCGGCTCAGCCTCCGCCGTTCGGCTCGCCGCCGAAATCCCGGCCGACTTTTACGAATTCCAAAAGCTACAGTAAGCTCTCGAAAACAGTGAGGCGAGGGGGCGGATCAGCGTCCCCTCGCCTCAACTCTAATCCTGATCTTCCATCCGCCGCATCGCCTTGTGAAGCACCTTTGTCCGCTTCTTCTCCTTGAGCGCGGCAATCTGATCGACCTGGCGTTCGGCGCAGGCGGCTTCTTTTTTGAGTTTGTGGAAGGCCGCGATTCGATCTGGATTGATTGAACCTACTACCGCGCAGCCTTTTTCCTGCTCGTGTTTGCAGTTGCGAAAACGGCATCGTTTTGCGGCTAAGTCAACGTCGTCGAAGACTTCGGGGACACTTTCGACGCCACTGACGAGTTGGAGTTCGCGGATGCCGGGGAGGTCCATGAGAAGCCAGCCCTGGGGCAAGAGGAAGAGCTCGCGGGATGAAGTGGTATGCATGCCGCGGCTGTCGTGTTCTCGCACTTGCTGCGTGGCCTGGCGCTCAACCCCCATAAGAAAGTTGAGCATGGTGGATTTGCCTACGCCGGAGGAGCCGGCTAGCGCGGCTGTTTCGCCGGTACTGACATACTCTTCGAGTTCTTTGACTCCCAACCCGGATTGGGCACTCATGACAATAACCGGGCAGCCGCCAGCTAGTTCTTTGGCTTGCCTCAGGAGGTCGGAGGGGTCTTCAACGAGGTCTGCTTTGTTGAGGATCAGGACGGGTCTTACGCCGCCTTCCTTGGCGAGCATCAGGTATCGCTCGATGCGGCGAGGATTGAAGTCGTGATCAAGGCCTGCTACGACGAAGAGAACATCGAGGTTGGCGGCGAGGACTTGTTCTGCCATCGCTTTGCCGGGTTGCTTTCGAACGATGGCGGTTTCGCGTTCGAGGACGGCTTCGATCGAGCCTCCCGCACGGAGTGCTACCCAATCACCGGTTGTGGGCCAGAGCCCAACGGTTTGGCGCATACGGCCACTGGGCGAGGCTTCGATTTCGCCGGCTTCTGTCCAGACAATATAACGTTCCCGATGAGTGAGGGCCACACGGCCGGCTATACAGTCGGGAAATGAGAGCAGCTGTTGCGCGAAAGATTCGCGCCAGCCGATAGAAATGAGATTCATTTGAGTTTGCCTATTTGCGTGATGATCCTCACGCGCGGGGTCCAGGGGCGTCGGTGTGCCAAGCTAGCGGTTGAATATAGGCAATATCAGGCAGAGGCGAAACTTATCCAAAAATTAGCACAAGTCTGACTCATATAATAGGGGCATGGCATCGCTGGTCGCAATCCAAGGCACAACTCCCAAGCTCGACCCTCTGCATCTGGCTTCAAAAGAAGAACGGCTGATCTCGCTGCTTCGCGATATGAAGCGGGTTTTGATTGCCTATTCAGGCGGCACAGATTCCGCTTATCTCGCCTGGGCAGCCAAGCAGGCTGTAGGAGATGAGGCGATTGCAATCACGGCCGATTCTCCATCGATACCGGAATCGCATAAGCGGGATGCAGTGGAATTCGCCAAAGGGCACGGGATCGTGCACGAAATGATTCCGACGAATGAGTTTGAGAATCCAGCCTATGTTGCCAACAATCCGGATCGCTGCTTTCACTGCAAGGATGAGTTGTTCAGGGTGATGGACCAGATTGCGTCTGATCGTGGTTTTGAACACATTGTTTATGGGGTGAATACGGACGACCTGGGGGACTATCGCCCAGGTCAGAGTGCGGCAAAGATTCATCACGTGAAGGCACCACTGGTAGATGCCGGGTTGTCGAAGGCGGAAATCCGGGAATTGTCTTTGCGGGCGGGCCTTGAGACATGGGACCGGCCGGCTGCGGCATGCCTTTCTTCGCGGATTCCGTATGGGACACAGGTGACACCGGAGCGAATCCGGGTAGTGGAAGAGGGTGAAGAGGCACTGAAAGCCCTCGGCTTTCGGCAGTTCCGGGTACGGTACCACGATAATCTGGTGCGAATTGAGATTGCCCCAGAGGAATTGGAAAAGGCACTCGATCTAAGGTTTGCAACCGAAGTGACTTCGATCTTCAAGAGCCTTGGTTTTCATTACGTTACGCTCGACCTTGAGGGGTACCGGCAGGGGTCGCTGAACTCAGTGCTCGGCGACAAGCCTAAGGTTAGTACTGGCCTTAACTAGGGAAAGTTCCTAATTCCATCCAGACGTGAGTACCGTTACTCTCGACAGTGTGATGCTTCGGTATCGCAAATTGGAGAGGAGAGAAAATACAATGAACAAACTCAAGAACCTGGTCTGGAACCTTCGCATCATCAAGGACACAAAAGGTCAGGACCTGATCGAATACGCGTTGATGGCAGGCTTCGTAGCCGTTGCCGCCGGCGCTATCATGCCTAATGTTTCAGCCAGCATCAGCACGATCTTCACCCAGGTTGCCAGCGTAACTTCAGCCGCTGCTTCCTAAGCTTATTTTCAGTTTTGCAAAAGGCCCATCCTTCGGGATGGGCTTTTTTGCGTTTTCTTGGGAGCCTGCCGATAAGTGAAATATACGGGTTCGGCCGCAGGGTTTTGTGTGAGTTCCAGTACTTGAAAAATTCAAGAAAACGAATGTTGAAATTTTAGGTTGGTAAGCAAAAAAGCCCTGAACTCACCTAGGACGAGGATAAGTCTTTTGTTTTCAATTTTATAAGATTTTTTCAAGCCTAAGTAGCAGCTTCTAGCGACGCAACCTTAGGAGTGAAATTAGGCAATTCTCAGGGGTCATCTAAGGGATTTAGCGGATTTGAGACAAACCCAAGTACCGTTACGCTTATCAATGTAGAGCCAATGGCGCTGCAAAATTGAAGAGGAGAGAAAAAACAATGAACAAGCTCAAGAATCTGGTGTGGAACCTCCGCATCATCAAGGACACCAAGGGTCAGGATCTTATCGAATACGCGTTGATGGCTGGCTTCGTAGCCGTTGCCGCTGGCGCTATCATGCCCAATGTCTCAGCCAGCATCAGCACGATCTTCACCAAGGTCGCCAGCGTAACTTCATCCGCTGCTTCCTAGTCTGTCTGCAACAATCCAATTGTCGAAAAGGCCGAGCCTAAAGCTCGGCCTTTTTTTATTGTGTTAAGTACCAGTGGGACTTTTCGTATTCAAAAGCCATCTTCTGGGTATAGACAGTTCATAGGGCGGATGGATACGCTTGCATCAAGAATCGTCCCATTCTATGAACATACTATTTGGCTACTTCCAATCGAATCAGTTGGTCCAATTTGCATACCTGCAGGCGCTAGACCTGTTGAGTACAGCGGCTTTCCTCTCGCATGGGGTAGGCGAGGCAAACCCACTAGTGCGGTGGTCTATGAGTGTGGCACCGAGCCCTGTAGGCGGCTTGCTTGCCGTCAAAGCGATAGGAATTGTGTTTGCGGTCTATTGCGTGCAGAGCCAGCGTGAGCGGTTGCTCTCGAAAATCAATGTATTCTATGCGGGGCTGATCGTTTGGAATATGATTTGCCTGGTGATGGCAAGCCAGCACTAATACTTCCGTAAGACGGCCAGGACACGGCCTTGTACGCTTACGATGTGCTGGGGAACCATGATGGGCTCCATCGAGGAATTAGCGGGCTGGAGGCGAATCATCTGGCCGGGCTCGCGGTAAAAGCGCTTGAGGGTGGTCTCCATGCCATCTACCAGTGCAACCACGATGTCACCGTCGCGGACGGAATGGACTTTTTCTACCAGGACGAAGTCACCACTGCAAATGTGGTCTTCGATCATGGAGTCGCCACGCACCTGGAGCGCATAGGTGCTTTCGTCGCCCATAAAGTCTTTAAAAGCCAAGGTCTCCTGGTTGGCGACACTTTCTACCGGCATACCGGCAGCGATACGGCCGAGAAGCGGCACTTCGAGGTTGGTGACAACAGGCGTGCCAGAGTAGCTGCGGCGCTCGTCAAGATACTTGGGGGCGATTTCGAGAGAACGACTCTGGTTAAATCCACGCTTCAGGTAGCCTTTGGTTTCCAGCGAATGAATGTGCTTGTGGACCGTCGCGAGAGACGTCAAATCCATTCCAGATGCAATCTCTTCGTAGCTAGGCGAGTAGCCGTGCTTCTCGATGAAGGTTGCCAGAAAATCCAGCAGGTCTTTTTGACGACGAGTCAGTGCCATACTGGCATTTTAGGCGAAGAAAGATCGAATTTCAAGCGAAAGTTTCGCTTTTAATTCGCCGAAAGCTCGCCCAGCCGGTAAAAATACCTTCGTTGCAATGGTAGGCCTCACAACTTATCGCTACGATTCAGATAACAAAAACTTCATCATCGTTGTAGCCTAGTATTTGCAAAATATGACTCGTCGCTCTGCCCTTGTGGCCATGGCTGCCACTCCCGCCTTCGCTCAAAGCCCGGAGCAAGACATTCTCAAGACCGTTGTCGCCAATCACGACAAGGGTGTGGAATACCTGCTGGCGAAACAGATCACAGACCCTGCAAGCCGCTTTCAGGGCACGATCTTGAATGGGTTTGGAATTCCCAATTTCAATGGAATGTCCGGGATGTTTGACACCTATGGTGCCGCGTTAATGCAGCCGCTGAGCAAGTACTACCGGAGCCCTGAGGTCTTTGAACGGCTAAAATTGACAGCCGCCTCTCTCAAGAGGAACCAAAGTACTGGTGGCTTTATGAGCAATCTCGACACCAACTTCAATTCTCCTCCCGATACGGCGTTTGCAGTGCGGGGTGCGGCTGTCGGATTGTTGCTGGCCAAGCAGACCAATAGTCGCGAAATATTTGAAGTGATGCGGCCTTTTGTTGAGTCGGCTGCAGATGGGTTGGCTGTCGGCGGCATACATACGCCGAATCATCGTTGGGTGTTGAGTGCGGCACTGGCGCAGGTGAATGAAATTCTGCCCAAGGCGGCATATGGCAAGCGCATCGATCAGTGGCTCGCCGAAGGGATTGATATCGATGAGGACGGGCAGTATACAGAGCGCTCGGTGGGCACCTACAACCAGATCATCGATAGTGCGTTGATCGCGATTGCCGAGAAGTACAATCGCCCTGAGTTGTTTGAGCATGTGCGTGCGAACCTGGATTCGCTGCTCTATCTGATCAATCCGAATGGCGAGATCGTCACTGACTTTTCGCGCCGTCAAGACCAATTCACCATCGCGACTCCGGCACAATATTATTTCTCGCTGCACTATATGGCGCTCAAGGATAAGAACAAGGCCTGGGGTACGCTTGCCTCGAAGTACCGCACAGCAGGCCTGGGGCTTTCTACTGCGATGCTGCATCCGGAGTTCTTGAAGCCGATCGCAACCGGGGCGATTCCAACCAGCTACCGCAAGGATTTCAAGCACAACAAAATCACCCGCATTCGCCGGGACAATCACGCCGCTACTGTTTTCTATAACGGGTCGAGCCGGGTGATGAACATCAACAAGGGCGAGGCAGTGATCACGACAATCCGCTTCATCAGTTCGTTCTTTGGCAAGGGCCAGTTCAAGAGCGAATCGTTTGAGCTCAAGGGTAAGACGATTGCGATGAGCCAGAAGCTGGAGGGGCCTTATTACCAGCCGTTCACGCCGGCAAAGGTCATTGATAGCGAGATGTGGACTGCGACGCAGAAGTTGCGCCCGCGCACTGAGGTGAATGTGCTTGAGCAGGGAGCGACGATTGAAGAAGCCGAGGGCGGCTACAATTTGCGAATCCATTCGAGCGGTACGGAGCTAGTGCCGATCACGATTGAGATTGCGTTTCGTCCAGGGGGCAAGCTGACGGGGGTAAAGTCGATTCCTACGGCGGCTGATTCCTATCTGATCGATGGGCCGGAGGCTCGATATCAGGTGGGTAAGGACATCATCAAGGTGAGCCCTGGCGCGTCGGCACATCATTGGACTCGCAACATGCGGTACATCGAAGACAAGCTTCCTGGGCCAACGCTTTATCTGACCGGGTTTGCGCCTTTTGACCACACGATTCAGTTTCGATTTGCCTAGAATCGTAGTGTGATCGAGCGAAGACACTTTTTACTACAGACGCTAGCTGCTGCCGGCAAAGCAAAGGCACCGCAGATCCTGCTGCGTAGTTCCTGGCAGAGCGTCAATATCGGGGACATCGGACATACGCCTGGGGCTCTGAGTTTGCTCGAAAAGCATTTCCCGGAGGCAGAGATTACACTTTGGCCTGGTGAGTTGGGGCATGGGTCGCGGGAGTTACTGACGCGGGGCTATCCGCGGCTCAAGATTGTCGAGGGGAGCCTGGGGAAAGATGGCAAACCTGATAACGCTGCGCTGGCCAAGGCGTGGCAAGAGGCGGATCTTTATCTGAGCGGGTCTGGGTCGAATTTCCCGGCTAGCAATCATGCGCTGGCATTTCAGGAAGCTACTGGCAAGCCGATCGGCGTGTTTGGAGTGACCAGTGATCCAATCTCGGGGATTGGCGATCAGCGCGACCCTGAAGGAGGTACGCTGGTGAGCCTTCGCGAGCGCGCGCTGAAGTTGCCCAAGG
>JBKJUN010000993.1:0-2170 GCA_046590555.1 Bryobacter sp.
GGGTGCCGAAGGCAGTGTCGTCGAGGCGGCTTGAAGCAAGCATGAGCGAGTCGTAGAGAGTCTCGGCATCCATACGCTGGAGGGGCATGCGGGTGAGAAGAGCGTTCTCGGGGTCGACGGCGATTTGGGCTTCTGTCACAGAAGAGGATTGGCGGTAGGCCTGGCTAGTAACGATTAGACGGTGCATGGCTTTCATGCTCCAGCCTTTGTCTACAAACTCTGTTGCGAGATGGTCGAGGAGTTCAGGGTGTGATGGGGCTATGCCGGACTTGCCGAAGTTAGACACCGTGGGGACGATGCCACGACCGAAGTGGCGCATCCACATTTGGTTGACTGCTACGCGTGCGGTGAGCGGGTGGTTCGGTTGTGTGAGCCATTCGGCCAGAGCCAGACGGCGACCGCTGGTGCCTTCAAATGGTGGCTTGGGGTCGTAGTTTTTGAGGCTCGCGTTACGGAGGACCTGCGGCGTGTTCGCCTCAACTGGCTCACCAAAACTAGCTGGGTCGCCGCGTCGCAGGAGGTAGCTTTGGGAGGGTTGGGTGTTGTCGTTCAAGACCCTGGTATGGGGGGCCTGCTTGAGCTTGCCCCGGAACTCGTTGAGTTCTTTTTGGAGGGGAGTGACGATGGTGGCCAGCTCGGGATTTTGCTTTTCGAGCTCACCGCGTTTGTAGGTGATGCCTGGCTTCTTGAAGGGGGCTGAGGCGACTTCGATCTGGTCGCGGAGACGCTTGATCTCGGCATCGATTGGAGCATTGTTCTTTTGAACTTCGGCTTGTTCTTCGGCCAGGGCGAGCGGAATTTCTCGCTTGCTGGGGGAGCGCCATTCATAAGGATCATATGCGCCCTGGAGGATGGCGCTGAGTCGATAGTAGTCACGCTGCGGGATTGGGTCGTACTTATGGTTGTGGCAGCGAGCGCAGCCTACGGTGAGGCCCATGACGGAGGAAGAGAGGACTTCAACTTCGTCGGCGAGGATGTTCATGCGCTCGGCGAGAAGACCGCGTTCGTTGGAGTTGGTTGGGTCTGGGGTTGTGCGTAGGAAGCCTGTGGCGGCCAGGCGATCGATCATCTCCTGTGTTGCGGGGCCTTTAACCTGCTTCCAGTCGTTGGACATTTCATCGCCGGCGATTTGCTCTGTGAGGAATTTCGAGTAGGGCTTGTCTGCGTTGAGTGAGCGGATGACGTAGTCGCGGTAGCGCCATGCGTAGCGGCGGACACCGTCGTCCTGGCCGAAGCCTTCGGAGTCGGAGTAGCCTGCGAGGTCAAGCCAGTGTTGGCCCCAGCGTTCGCCGTAGCGTGGTGAGGCGAGCAGCTTGTCGACTGCACGCTCGTAAGCGGTTGGGGATTTGTCGGCTTCGTAGGCTGCAAGCTCAGCGGGTGTCGGTGGGAGGCCGGTGAGATCGAGATAGACGCGACGAAGGAGAGAACGCTTGTCGGCTTCTTTGTTGTAGGTGAGGCCCTTGGCTTCGAGTTTGGCGAGGAGGAATAGATCGATGTTGTTGCGGACGCTGGACTTCGATTTAACGACGGGGAGGGCAGGTTTGACCGGGGACTGGAAGGACCAGAATTTCTTGTCGGATTCCTTCATTATGTCGGGGGAGATTTCCTTAGGATCAGCGTCTTTTGCGCCGGCGGCGATCCAGGTCTTTATCTTTTCGGTCTCTGCGTCAGTTGGAAGTTCTACGGCCAGGGCTTTGGCTTCTTTGGCCGGGGGCATTTCGCCCTTTACGATGCGTGTGTAGAGGAGGCTCGCTTCGGGCTTGCCGGGGACGACCGCCGGGCCGGATTTGCCGCCTTTGAGACGGCTGGCCAGAGTGCGCAGGTCGAGGCCGCCTTCTTTGCGATCGCTGCCGTGGCAAAGGACGCAGCGAGCCTGCAGAATGCCTCTAATTTCGTGGGCTGAGACTTGGTCAATTGAGGCGGATGCTTTGGGAAGGCCCGTGTTGATCCATGTGCGGATCTGGTCGATCTCACTGTCTGTAAGTTTGTCCTTGCCAGGAGGCATTTGACGGGTGACGATCTTGTCGATCAGGAGGCTTTTAGAGGCATCGCCGGGAACGATGACTTCGCCAGTTTCTCCGCCTTTAAGCGCGGCTTCAGGTGTATGAAGGGCAAGCTTGCCCAGGCTTATCTTTTCGTTATGGCAGGCAAAGCACTTCGCCGCGAAGAT
>JBKJUN010001021.1:0-8268 GCA_046590555.1 Bryobacter sp.
TCCAATGGCCTGCTGGACAAAGCACGCCGCCGCCGCGACAATCAATTTCCACCAGATTTTCATGTGATAAACTTTCCCAACAACAGGAGTCTTCCATGATCTCAAAACGTCTCGCCTTATTTCTATCCGCGTTCGCTTTCTCCGCCTTCGGCCAGAGTGGTGCCGGCAGTATTCACGGAACAGTGTCGGACACATCGTCAGCCCCCATTCCCACTTGCACGATCCAGGTGCTCAACCAGGCGACAGGCGTTTCCACCGACACCGCTTGCGGTGCCAACGGCTTTTATTCCGCCAGGGGCTTGTTCGCTGGAACCTACCGCGTTACCGTGGCCTCGGCGGGCATGAAGAAGCACGAGGCAAAGCTTACGCTCCAGAATGGCCAGGTTATGGTCTACGACTTGCAATTGAGCGTCGGCGATGTCAGCGAAAAGGTGACGGTCAGCGGCGAGACGATCCAGCTTGCCACTTACGACAGCGGAACCGTGAATACACAACTCGACGCGGCGCGCATCAGCCAGCTTCCGCAGAACGGGCGCAACGTGCTTGGCCTTGCGCAGAACACTGTGCCCGGTCTTGAAGGGAATGGAACTCGCGCCAACGGATTGATGGGCGAAGCCATGGAGTATTCCCTCGACGGAGCTCCTCAGACCAACCGCAACTTCGGTTCTCCCGGCAACTCGTCGCAGGCGATTTTGCCCGATCCCGATTCGGTGCAGGAAGTTCGCTTCGAGACGCTCAATTCCAGCGCTCAGTTCGCCACGCCGGCCACCGTGCTGCTCACCACCAAGTCCGGCACCAACCAAATCCACGGATCGATGTTCGAAACCGCCCGCAACAACTATTTCGGCATCGCGCGCGCCAGGCAGGACCCCTCGAATTTCAGGGCGCCGAAGTTGATCCGCAATGAGTTTGGCTTAAACGTTGGCGGCCCGATCCTTTTGCCCAAGCTTTACAACGGACGAAACCGGTCGTTCTTCTTCGTGGCATTCGAGCGCTTCTCCCTGCGCTCGAGCCAGCAGCAGTTGATGCGCGTGCCTACAATGGCGATGCGCACCGGCGACTTCAGCGGCTTGGTCAACGGCGCCAACCTGTTGCAGGTTCTTTACGATCCAAACTCGACGCAGAGCCGTGAGAACAACTACGTGCGCACACCCTTCAGCGGTAACGTGATCCCTCTTGCGCGCATTAGCCCGCTGGCGAAGACCCTCTACGCGGCGACTCCCCTGCCGACTTCGAACGACAATCCCATCATCAACTTCAATCTCACCGGACAGAATCCGACGCAACAGACCGTGCCGAACTATTCCACTCGTCTCGACCACGTGTTCAACGACAAAAACCGCGGCTACTTCCGCTTCACCGAAATCGATCAGCAGCAGCAGGCCTTGCGGAACTTCCCGTCCGCCTCGCCGCCCAACATCCAAACCGGCGAGTTGCCCGAAGGCGCGACCGGATACCAACGCATCCCGATTCAAACCCTCAGTGGCGCGATGGGATATTCCAAGACCTTCTCGCCGACGCTCTTTTCCGAGACCGTGCTCAGCATGCAGTGGCAGCGCATGCACGTAGAGGGCAATCCGGCCTCCACGCAGAACTATGAGAAGCAGTTCGGATTGCCCAACAACTTCTCGCAGATCGGCTTTCCGGCCATCGGGGCGAACCTGTTCATGCCCTATGGCGGATCGCAGTGGTTTTATGGCATGAGCCAGCGGGTTTCGACGATCGACGAAAACTTCAACAAAATCGCCGGCCGCCACCAGTTGGCCTTCGGCGGCCGAATCCGCCATGAGAAGTTCGGCTACCTGTCCGACCGGTCGCCGAACACGATTGCCTTTTCCAATCTGGCCACGGCGATCTATAACCCGGCGACGGGCGCGAATTTCGGCGCGTTGCCGAATACCGGTTATCAGGACGCCGACTTCTTTCTCGGCGCGGCTTCAAGCTTCAGCCAGAACCGCAACGCTCCATACAATGATTCCTCTCTGATCGAATACGACGGCTACTTGCAGGACAACTGGAAGATCAGACCGAACCTCACCATCAACGTGGGAGTCCGGTGGGAAGCGCATCCCGCTCCCGGTGTGAAAAACGACTACCTGGTGTTCTTCGACCCCAAAAACAAAGCGATTTCCACGCCGCGCCCCATGGATTACTACCTGCAGAAGGGCCTCACCAGCCAGGCACTGCTGACCAACCTGCGCGATCTCGGCGTCAAGTTCCAGACCTTGAAAGAAGCTGGCCTCGGCAAGGCCGGCATCAAGGGCTACAACGCAAACATTCTGCCTCGCTTCGGTTTCGCCTGGGTGCCATCGTTCGGCATCAACCGGACTGTGATCCGCGGCGGTTACGGCGAATATATCTATCCAGTGCCGGTCCGCAACTCGATCCGGTATCTAACCGCCAGCTATCCGTTCACGGCTGGCTACTCGATGAACTACAACGCCGCGGCGCAAGCACCGGATGGGCTGCCGAATTCGCTATTGCGCAGTCCGCTGAGTGTCGTGACGGGCGCGAACACGCAGAACGTGGTCGACACCAACTCGACAATTGCTCTGCTGCCCGGCATCAGCACGGGCACGATTCTGGCATCCGATTATCCGCCGGCGAAAGTGCGTGAGGCCAACTTCACCATCGAGCAGCCGTTCCAGGACGGTTCGGTGTTGCGCACCTCTTACGTCTACACGCATGGCACCAATCTCGACCAGAATTTCACTTTCAATAATGCCCCATCGACCTACGTTTGGCAGGCGGCCACCGGTACGATTCCGCCCACGGGCCGCTTTGCCGGCACGGCGACGCGGCCTTACGATCAAACCACCTGGGGCGGCATCACGCAATCAACTAAGTTTGGATTCTCCAACAACACCGCGTTGCAGGTCAACTACCAGCGTCCCTATCGTAAGGGCGTCGGCTTTCAGGTGTTCTATGTGTTCTCGCGGGCCTTCCGCGTCGGCGGCAACACCTTCCGCGACAACACACTGTTTCCAGCTGCGAACTTTGCCGCTGGCACGATTCCGCAGGGAATGGATGTCGGCACCCCGCTTGCGCCGAGCCGCGAATTCAATCGCTGGCAGAATTACCGCATCGATACCGCGATTCCAACGCACCGCATCAGTTTCAACGGGATTGTCGATGTGCCATTCGGCAAAGGACGCCGTTTCGCGGGGAATTCCAACCGCTTTGTCAACGCACTGATCGGTGGCTACCAGATGGCGTTTGTCGGTACGGTGGTGTCGCAGGCCTTCCAGGTGGCGAATGGCAATTTCGGCGAAACGAATCCGATCACGCTCCACAAGCGGTCAAAGGCGATTCAGGATTGCCGCAGCGGTGTTTGCCGGAATGGCTTCCTTTGGTTCAACGGCTATATCCCCCCAAACGTTGTAAACGCGGCGACGCGCGGCGTAACGGGTCTGCCCGACGACTACCGGCCCTACCTCGCGCCGATCAACAATACGCCGGGCACGGCGCAGTTCGGCACCAACAATGTAAACCAGACGCTGCGCAACGGACAGGTTGTATTGACCGGGTTCTCGCCGGGGCCATCGGGTTTACAGCCGTTCAATGCGATGGTGCTGCAAGGGCCAAAGAACTTCCAATCCGATATCTCTCTTTATAAAGAGTTCACCCTTACGGAGCGCTGGAAGCTGCGGTTTAACGTGGATGCGTTTAATGCGTTCAATATCCAGGGGCTGGTCAATCCGGATGCCGGTACGGGCATTCAGTTGATGCAGCAGTCCTATTGGCGACCGCGGCAGGTGCAGTTTACGGGGCGTTTGAGCTTCTAGATTGTGCAGCGGTAAAATCCCTATTATTTGGACCTGATCGCGGAGTTCTTCCCCGACCAGGTCCGTTGGTAGTTAAGCGTAGACTGCTTTTGCGGCAGCCACAGCGCTCGACTTAGGTTCGAAGCCTTGAACCTTAAGAGCCTCTTCGAACTTCTCCAGCAAGAACAGGGTGTCTTTCTCTGTCGCCAGCACACCCATCAAACCAATTCGAAACACCTTACCAGCCAGTTCGCCGAAGCCGCCGAGGATCTCGATGCCGTAGTTGTCCATCAGGTGCTTGCGCACTCCCATGTCGCTGATGCCTGCGGGGACCTTGGGGGTCATCAGGTTCCAGAGACGATGGCCGTCGGCCACGTGCATTTCCATCCCCATCGCTTCGATGCCGGCAACAAAGGCGTTGCGATTCTTTCGGTGGCGGGCGAAGCGGTTCTCAAGACCTTCATCGGCAATCACGGAGAGACCTTCATGCAGTGCGTAGAAAGCCGTGATCGGTGCGGTGTGGTGATAGCGCTTGGCCCCACCGAAGTATTCGCTCAAGAGCTTGATATCGAAGTACCAGGTGGGAATCACGCTCTTGCGTTCTTCGGTCAACCACTTGAGTGCGCGGGGGCTGACAGTGAAAGGAGACAGGCCGGGAGGGCAAGCCATTCCCTTCTGTGAGCAACTATAGGCGATGTCGATTCCGGTCTTGTCAAACTCGATTGGCATCGAGCCAAGAGCGGTAACGCAATCAGCGATAACGAGTGCGCCGACTTCATGTGCTGCGTCGCAGATGGCCTTGCCATCGGTCCAGCAGCCGGTGGAGGTTTCGGCGGCAACGTAAGCTACGGTATTGGGCTTTTCGCGAAGGATTGCTTCACGGACTTCCTCGGGGGTCCAGGTTTCGCCCCAGGGTTTTTCGATGCGGATGACGGTTGCCTCTTGACGCTTGCCCATTTCGGTAAGACGATCACAGAAGTAGCCGCTGGCGAAGATGAGGAACTTCGAGCCGGGTTCGACGAAGTTTGCAACTGCCGTTTCCATCCCACCCGAACCGGTAGCGGACATTGCCACCGTGAATTCATTTGCAGTCCCAAAGCATGCGTTAAGCCCCGTCTTTACTGCTTGCGTGACCTCGAAGAAGAACGGATCGAGGTGACCGACGACGGGTTTTGTCATGGCGTCATAGACGCGCGGCTCGACCATGGACGGTCCCGGTCCATAGAGAAGTCGCTTGGGTGGATTTAGAGTGGAAAGCATAGCTTTGATTTTACCGATTGACGACATACTCCCAAACCTCCCTCTCGAAGGGAACACCGTAATTGAGGCCGCGCCCGGTGCCGGCAAGACCACTCGCGTGCCCGCATACCTCATGGATCGCATCGATGGCGACGTGATTGTGCTGGAGCCGAGACGCCTCGCAGCGCGGCTGGCAGCACGTCGAGTCGCTAGCGAACGCGGCGAGCGAGTTGGCGAAAGCGTGGGCTACCAGGTTCGCTTTGAAGACTTTTCGGGGCCCAAGACCCGGCTTCGCTATATGACCGAGGGCGTGCTGAATCGCCGACTTGCCAGCGACCCGCAACTGCGCGGAGTGAGTACGGTGGTACTCGATGAATTTCACGAGCGGCATCTGGAGGGCGATCTTGCGCTTGCATTGCTGCTTGAGTTGCAACGAGGCAGACGGAAGGATTTGCGGATTGTGGTGATGTCGGCCACTCTCGATGCCGCACCGATTGCCGCTCACCTCGGTGGATGCCCTGTCTTGCGCAGCGAAGGGCGCTTGTATCCCTTGGAGGTGCGCTACACCCCTGAGAGTGCGCAGAAGCTGGAGGATCGCGTGGCGGCGGCTCTTGAGAAAACCAAGGGCGATGTGTTGATCTTTCTTCCAGGAGCAGCCGAGATCCGCCGGGCGATTGAGGCTTGCCGCCGGTCGGATCTTTTGTTGCTGCCTCTTTATGGGGAACTCAGCACTGAGGAGCAAGACAGGGCGGTGGAGAAGAGCTCGCAGCGGAAGGCGATTTTTGCGACCAACATTGCCGAGAGCTCGATCACGATTGATGGGGTAACGACCGTTATCGATTGTGGTCTGGCGCGTGTGGCTAGTGACTCGAAGACGACTGGTCTGCCTCAGTTGAGTCTGGGCAAGGTGTCGCGGGCATCGGCTATACAAAGGGCTGGTCGCGCTGCGAGGACTGGGCCTGGAACTTGTATTCGGCTGTACACAGAGCAGGACTACCTGAGCCGCGCTGAGCGAGGCGTGCCCGAGATTGTGAGCCGTGAGCTGAGCGGGGTGGTGTTGCAACTGCGGGCGATGGGAATCAACGAAGTGAACCGGCTGCCCTGGATGACGCCACCGCCACCTGAGGATCTGGCTCGGGCTGAGAGGTTGCTCGATGAGTTGGGCGCGACTGGAGATGTGGCTCGCGAGATGGCCGAGATGCCGGTACATCCGCGACTGGCGCGGATGATGATGGAGAGTTCCAAGCGCGGCGTGGTGAGCCGTGCGGCGCGAGTAGCGGCCCTCTTGTCTAGTGGGGATCGCCCGCAGAATCCCGATCTGATTCATGTTGCCGAGCGCGGCCTGAGCCCTTATGCCGAGAAGATTGCACGGCAACTCGAGCGGCAGGTGCGTGGAGGCAGAGAAGCCAAGGACTGGGAGAAGGGTCTTGCTGAATCGATCCTTGCAGCTTATCCGGACCGCGTGGCCAAGCGGCGCAAGGGTGAAGAGTACACTGTGGCTGGCGGGATTAGCGCGAAGCTGGGCAGCCCCCTGCCGAAGCCTAGCGAGTGGCTCGTCTGTGTGGATCTGGATGAGATGAGCGAGCGCGGGATGGTGATGATCCGTGCGGCCTGTCCGATTGAGCCAGACTGGTTGCTTGACTTCCCTGTCGAGGCGATTGATCGCTATCAGTGGTCGCGCGACAAGGAACGCTTCGAGCAGGAAAGTGCTCTCGTGTTTCATGGCTTGACGATTGAATCGAGCGTGAATCCGAGGCCGGTAACGGCTGAAGCGGCGAGGCTGCTGGGCGAGAAGTTGCGCGAGGCAGGGTGGCGTCGCTTTCTTGATGTTGAGGAGACTGAGGCTTTGCTGGCCCGGGTTCGTTTTGCTCAGGATCAGGGCGTCGACGTTGGCTTTGATGAGTCGCGGCTGCTCGATCAGTTGGCTGAACTCTGCGTGGGGCGCAGTGGTTTTGATCAGGTGCGCGAGGCGATCAAGAAGGGCAAGTGGGCTCCGCAGATGGATCACTATTTGCTGGACCGTATCGCGCCGAAGTCGATACCTCTTCGCGGCAAGATGAGCGTCAAGGTAAATTACGTTCCTGGCCAGACGCCCTGGATCGAGAGCCGGCTGCAGGACTTCTGGGGCATAAAGGAGACGCCGAAGGTGGCTGACGGGAAGGTTGCTGTACTTGTGCACCTGCTGGCCCCCAACCGGCGGCCAGTGCAGATGACACAGGATTTGGCTTCGTTCTGGGCCAAGCTGTATCCGGAGATCCGGCCAGGCCTGAGCCGCCGGTATCCGAAGCATCAGTGGCCCTAACACTTAAGGGCGGAAGTGGAAGCGGCGGACGGGCAGAGGCATTGCGCTCTCTGCCCCCTTCACGCTCTTCCAGATGATTTCATTTAGGGCGAACATTGGTGCGCGGTCGTACTCGGTGAAGTCCATGAGCATGGATTCGCGAGCACCCCAGGCGGTCATCGTGTTCTTAACGTTGACGTCGACTTGCGGAGGTAACATTTCGTAGGGTGTGAGGTCGGGAGTGTTGCTGAAGCTGTTGTACATCGGCGTGGCGGCTGCGTCGTACTGGGTCATGGGCGGCAGGCCGAGCAGCAACTCCATCGTGCGCAGGAAAGAGCTTGTGGTGTAGAGCGTCGAGTCGAGGTATTTGCGTTTGGCGTAGGGGCTAACTACCAGGCCCACTGTGCGGCGGGCGTCGACGTGATCGGCACCGTCCTGCGCGTCGTCTTCGATGATGAAGATGGCAGTCTCGGGCCAGTACTTCGACTTCGAGACACGCTCGACGAGCTGGCCGATGGCCCAGTCGTTATTGGCGACAGCGGCGACGGGGGTGTAGGAACCTGGACGCGTGCCTTGTGTGTGGTTTTCGCCGAGACTCATGACGGTGAAGTTGGGTAGACGGTCATTCGGGTTGGTTGAGTCGAAGGCCTTCTCGTAGGCGGCGAATTCTTCAAAAAAGACTTTGACGTTGTCGGTGTCGCGCATGCCGGGGAGCTTGAACTTTGGCGAGACGTGACCGAGTAGGCCTCCGACGCCGGGTGAGGCTTCCATCGTAGTGCCATCGCTGCCGCGGCTCGCGTATTCGCCGTAGCTGCGGTAGGTGAGGCCTTTGCGCTGGGCGAGATCCCAGAGGTGCCCTGCGGCTGGAACGTAGGCGGCGGATGGGCGGGCCATGCTGATGCCACCGTAGGTTACCGGCCAGAGCTTCTCGTTAAAGTCTGTGGCGTAGGCGGAGTTAGACCAGGAGTGGCCGTCGACAGAGAC
>JBKJUN010000208.1:0-4054 GCA_046590555.1 Bryobacter sp.
AACGCTCTTCAATTCCATTCTTATATTCTGGACCCTAGATGATGTTGCCGCTTTTTGTATTGTTGTTTGCGGCGGAGCCTGGGTTCCGTGTTGTGGAGTTGCCTTTTGTTTTGGCTAATGGTGAGGGGGCGCGGAAGTATATGCCGGGGACGATGGCTGGTGGGGTTGCTGTGCTGGACTTCGACGGGGATGGATTGCCTGATTTGTTCTTTGCCAATGGTGCGGAGTTGCCGGGATTGTTGAAGAGTTCCCCCAAGTTTTTCAACCGGTTGTATCGGAATGTGGGGGGCTTGAAGTTTGAGGATGTGACTGAGGGATCTGGGTTGAAGCAAGTGGGGTACGGGATGGGAGCCGCTGCTGGGGATTATGATGGCGATGGGAAGGTGGACCTTGTTGTGTTGGGGGTTGGCTTCATTCATCTTTATCGTAATTTGGGCGGTGGAAAATTTGAGTCTTCGGAGTTGCCGAATCAGGGGCGGTGGGCCTATGCAGCGCAGTTTGTGGATCTCGATGGAGATGGAGATCTGGAGCTGTTTGTGGTGAATTATGTGAAATGGTCGGCGGCACTGGATCGCGAATGTGTTGTGGCGGGAAAGCCGAATTATTGCCATCCGCGATATTACGGGCCGACAGCGAATCAGTTGTTTGAGAACCTGGGCGGCGGGAAGTTTCGGGATGTGTCTGTGGCTTCCGGGATTGCGGCTCAGGCAGGGAAGGGAATGGGTTTGGCGGTGGCTGATTTTGATGGGAATGGGTTGCCCGATGTGTTTGTGACCAATGACCGGGTGTTGAACTTTTTGTTCTTGAATCGAGGGAAGTTGAAATTTGAGGAGAAGGCTTTTGACTTCGGAGTGGCGGTGCCTTCAGACGGGAAAAGCCCGTCGGCGATGGGGACTGCCGCGTTTGACTACAACAAGGACGGGCGGATGGATTTGATCTACACGGCTTTGCGGGAGGAGACTTTTCCGTTGTATCGCAACGCCGGTAAGGAGATGGTAGAGGCTGGGATTGAGACCGGGCTTGCACCGCTTACGCGCGGGATGGCGGGGTGGGGAATTGCGGCGGTGGATTTTAATCTCGATGGCTGGCCGGATCTAATGGTGGCGCGGAGTGATGCTTTGAGTGGGAAGGGGGCAGCTGAGTCGATGGGTTTGTTTTGGAATCGCGGAGGGAAGAAGTTTGAGTTGGGTAGCGAGCTTCAGACGCCATCGCGGATGTATCGCTGGCTGGTGGTGGCGGACTTTAACCGGGATGGTTGCCCCGACGTTGTGGTGACGGCATTGAATGCGCCTGCGCTGTTAATTGAGAATAGGTGCAAATGATCTGGCTTCTGATTTTAACGTTGATGTTTGGGCAGGCTGATGCAGCGCGTGAGGCCATGCGGGCTGGTAAATTTGAAGAAGCCGCGCGGCATTATGCGGCGCTGGCCAAGCAGTTTCCTGAAGATTTCATGATTCGCTATAACGTGGGGCTGGCGCTTTACAGTGCCAAAAAATATGCTGCTGCTGTGGCGGAGATGAAGGTGTATTTGCAGTCGCAGCCGGCTTCGCCGCAGGGGAATCTGATTGCTGGAGCTTCGATGTTGAAGCTGGGTGAGGCTTGCCCTTCGATTGCTTACTTTGAGCGGGCGCTGAGCTTGCGGGACTTGCCTGAGTATCTGGAGCAGCGGGCTGAGGCTGAGGCGGCTTGCGGACATCCGGCTGAGGCGGCGCGCTGGTTTGAGTTGCTTACGGTGAAGCAGCCTCGCAATTCACGCGCCTGGTATGGGTTGGGGTTGGCCCGGGTGGCCGAGGGGAATGAAGCAGCGGCGAAAGAGGCGTTTGTGCGGCTGTCGACTTTGCCGCCTTCGCCTGAGTTGCGGAAGCTGGAGCGGGATGTAGCGCGGGGGCTTTGGACGGCGGGGCGATTTGCTGAGGCTCGGGAGGCATTGTTGCGTGTGAAGGCGTTGGGTGGCGCTACCGCTAGCCTCGAATATGAGCTGGGGGATTGTTACGAGAAACTCGATGGGCCGGAGGCTGCCCTGCCGTTTTATCGTGAGGCAGTGAGGCTGGACGGGAAGTTGATCAACGCTCGGGCGGCGCTGGGGAGGGCGCTGGTGGGGTTGAAGAAGGCAGACGAGGCGATTGCGCACCTTGAGATTGCGGCTCGCGCGAACATCGACAAGAGCCTTTGGGCGGCGCTTGCAAATGCTTACCGGGTGGTGGGCAGAAATGAGGATGCGCGAATTGCACTCCAGAAGGCTCGCTAAGGTTCTATCCTAGAGGTTCATGGCTGGTCTTCCTGGTTTCGGCTTTCTACGCAATCTCATTGAACGCCGCAGCCTTCTCTATCAAATGGTGAGGCGCGATTTCGAGCGGCGTTATGTCGGATCGATGGGCGGCTGGTTGTGGGGACTGGCGCAACCGATGGTGCTGCTACTGAGCTGGACCTTCGTCTTTCACTGGTGTTTGAAGATGGGTGTGCCCGAGGGGCAGGGGACTAGTAACTATACGATCTTTTTGTTTACGGGTTATCTGCCGTGGATGTTGTTTTCTGAGGCGGTGACGCGGAGTTCGATGTCGTTGCTGGATCAATCGAATCTGATTACGAAGACGGTTTTTCCGAGTGAGATTATTCCTGTAAGTGTGTTTTTGTCTTCGCTGGTGAATCATGCTTTGACCTTTGTGATTGCGCTGGTGGCAGTGATTTTCTTTGACGGCGGGATTAGCGAGTTTGCACTGCTTCTGCCCGTTTATGTTGTGTTGCTGGGGTTGTTTACGATCGGGATCTCCTGGATGGTGGCTGCCTTTCAGGTTTATCTTCGAGATACTGCTCAAGTGGTGACGGTGGTGTTGAGTTTGTGGTTCTGGATTACTCCGATCTTTATAGATATAGAGCAGATTCCGGAACGGTTTCGCTTTCTGCCGGCTCTGAATCCTTTGTCGTTTTTGGTTCGCGCTTATCGCGACCGAATGCTGACTCACAGAATGCCGGACTGGCAAGAACTCGCTTTGCTGGCTGCCTGGGCCAGTGTTGCGTTTATTGCCGGCGGACTTGTTTTCAAGCAACTTAAGAAAGGTTTTGCGGACGTACTATGAAACTGGCATTCTATAGCGCTAAAGATTTTGACCGCGGGGCATTTGATGACTACAACGCGCGTAAGGGGCATGAGATCACCTACCTTGCAGCGCACCTGAATGAAGAGTCGGTAGGTCTTGCGGCTGGTCACGACTGCGTGTGCGTGTTTGTAAACGATGTGCTGAATGCGGCAGTGATTGATGGGCTGGCGGCTTTGGGCGTGAAGCTGATTGCGGCTCGCAGCGCGGGTTTTAATCACATTGATCTTGAGGCGGCCAAGCGGAATCAAATCGCTGTGGTGCGTGTGCCAGCTTATTCGCCGTTTGCGGTAGCCGAACATGCTGTGGCCATGATTCTCACTTTGAACCGGAAAACGCATCGCGCCTATACGCGGGTTCGTGAAGGGAATTTTGCGCTGGATGGTTTGCTTGGATTTGACCTGCATGGCAAGACGATTGGGGTGATCGGGACGGGTAAGATTGGGCAGGTGTTTGCGAAGATCATGCTGGGTTTTGGCTGCGAAGTGCTGGCCTATGATGTGGCTCCGAATTTCAGTGTCCGCGAGATGGGCGTGAGTTATCAGCCGCTGGCGGATGTATTGCGCAAGAGCGATATTGTGAGCTTGCACTGCCCGTTGCTTGCGGCGACGCATCATATGATCAACGCCGATACGCTGGCCAAGATGAAGCCGGGGGCGATGTTGATTAATACTTCGCGTGGTGGGTTGGTGGATACGCCGGCGGTGATTGAGGCGTTGAAGTCTGGGCATTTGGGTGAGCTGGGGCTCGATGTTTATGAGGAAGAAGCTGAGTTGTTTTTTGAGGATCTGAGTAGTCAGGTTTTGCAGGACGATGTGTTTGCGCGGCTGCTGACTTTCCCGAATGTGTTAATCACGGGGCATCAGGCGTTCTTTACGACTGAGGCGCTGCAGGGGATTGCGATGACTACGCTCGATAATGTGAGCGAGTTTGAGACGACCGGGGATTCAAAGAACCGG
>JBKJUN010000209.1:0-8433 GCA_046590555.1 Bryobacter sp.
CAATGGCGCGAGACGCAAAAAATCGGCGCCGCCAAAAGAAAGCTTTCTTCTGGCTGGGGCGGTCAAAGGATGCAAACGCAGAGCAATTCATCGAACGAATCTTGCGCTAGGTACTGGACTGAACTGTCGCAGTTTTCTCGGGCTCGCGGCAGTTCAGGTTGTAGAGGTTGAAGTGGTCAAAGGCCCAGAAGTTAATCACCGGGATGCCCTGGCCTTTGGCCTCCATGTATTCTTTCTCCCAGGCTGCTCCCCCCCTGAATACCGGGACCAGATAGCGAAGTGAGTCCTTTGGCCAGCCGAGAACGATGGGGAATTCGATGGCCGTGCGGCTCAAGTCGAGCGAACGAGACCAGGCACCGAAATCGAGTGCTTCCATCTTGAGTGTGTCGAGGCCGCTTCCGGGCTTGTCTTCATATTCGATCGGGAAGTTGATGAAGTAGTTGAGAGCGCCGCCCAATTGGTGGACGCCAGCCGGAGTTGGGTGATTGACGTCGTAGGGATAGAGCAACTCGAATTTGGCACTCGAATGTGTTGCCAGCACGTGAGTGCGAAGAGCCGAGATGTGATCCCGCAGGCGGTTGCGCAAGAAGATTGCGTCGGCGCTTGAATTCACGGTTGGATCGTCTGTGGGGCGGCGAAAGACATGCAAGGGCCGACCGAGCGCAGTAGCGGCGAGCGATGCTGTTTCTGCGTCGTAGCAAGCCATGCCTCCCGCAGGATTGGTGGTTGGGTTGTAGTTGGTGAAGAACCACCACAGGAATTCACCGAACTGGATATAAGGCGTAAGGCCAGCTGCTGCCTGGATGTTTGCGATCTCAAGATAGACAGACTTCTGGTAATCGCGCATAGCGGTGTTGAAGCAGCAGTGGGTCGACTTCAAGCTGGCAAAACCGACATCGGTAACAACTTCGTTGCCATCTGGATAGACGGCCGCGAAGCCCGCCGGCGGATTGACCAGTTCCATCGAGCAAGCGATGATCAGCTCTCTCGAGCGTGCTGCTGCTTGTGCGCAGAAGTCGGCATGCCAATCACGAGCAGCGCGATTGAGGGGCGGACTTTGGGTGAGATCGATTTCCCACCTGCCAGGGACGCCGTTGTCGAGGGCCCCGGTGATCGTCGCCGTCCCGTTGGCTGAAGTGACTGAAACCGTAAGAGGAAAGGCGTAAGCGGGCGTGGGCGAGCGGTTGATGATGGTCAAAGCATTGCCCGCTGTACTTGCATAAACGCCCACCAGATTGGAATTGATGAAGCTGGCCATATGAGTTGCGATTGTGTCGTTGGATTCAGATGGGAAAACAGTTTTGCCCACCGGGCTGCCGCCGATCGAGAGGATGACCTGATCGTTGGGCAGGTAGGTACCTCCGAAGGCGACTGTGGCCTGAGGAACAGTGGCTCCGACCCGCTTACGCTGGTTCCACCAGAAGACCCCGATGTATTCGTTCATGGGTCCGGCAAAACCCAGTTGATCGAGGATCCAGTGCGTGCGGGCAGGCGGGAGCTTGAAGGTGTGGTCTGTCGAATAGTCTAAGGCCGGAGAGACATGCGCTCTGGCTGGGAGCGGTGCCGGGATATTGGATGGGACAACGGCTTCGATGAAGTCGAAGTCCAAGTTACCGGTGTTGGTTAGCGTAATGATGACGTTGTGCCGGCCAGCAGGTACAGCTGTGCGCAGCAGCCTTCTTGCATAAATGGGCGCTTCAGCTGAGACCGCAAAGTTGTGTGTGGTTGCGGTGTCGCCGTTGAGGCTGACACTGACGGTGCCCCGGTCGGCGAAGAGTGTTGTGCCGAGGTAGAGATTGTGCGTTGAATTGCAGGCGTAGAAGACTTCTACCTTGGCTCCGGTTTCGGCGGTGCGATGGGCAAAAGCTCCAGAGTAGAAGCCGGTTTGCGCGATCCAGTTACCGGTGAACTTGCACCAGGACGAGTCTTCTTCGACACGCACGGAATCGGGCCCGGCAACTTTGAGCTCGCGTTTAGAGCTTGGCCCGGTAAGCGTCCAGTTGGTGAACTCTGCTTTCCATTCGGTGTAGCTGAGCGGACTGCCATCCGGAATGGGAGGTGCGAAAGTGAACCACATTTGCCGGATGGAAGGGATGCTGAGAGCGAAGAAGTCGAGGCTGATGCGCCAGACACAATCCGACGAGCCCCCAGAAAAGAAGGCAAGGCTTGTGGTGGTCATCAAGCGCGTGTTCTTGGCAACAGCGTACATCGTGATCGCATTGCCGTCGATGCCAGGCTTGGTGCATTCGATTGTCAGCATTCCGGCGGTTGCGCTAGCTGCGAGAGGCAGAGCGATTTCAAGTGCGGTCCAGTTCACACTATTGATCTGCCATGCCAGGTTTGCTGCAACGGCCTGAACGCCAATGCCGTATAGCGTGTAGCTGGATGCACTGGCCGAACTGGTGATCACATAAGCCTGTTCATCGTCGATCTTTGTGCGAAGGTTGATCTGATTGGCCGGACCGGTAATTGCCTTGAGTTGAGCAGATGCGTCCACGAGTGCGGCGAGATTGGTGGCGATTGTAGTGTTGGTGTCGGTCGCCAGTTCTGTATAGACATAGTTGGTTGCGCCGATCGAGATGCGGTGTTGGGTACCCGCTCCTGCGCCAGTAAACGCATAGGCGCATTCGACCTTCGGCACCAAATAATCGAAGGCGAAGTTCATATACCAGACGGTGAGGCGATCAAACTCTTTTAGGTCATTGTTGACGATGGTGAAGGTTGTTTGTGCCTTGGCGTGCGTACCGGATTGGAGTGTGGCATGGTCGCTCAGGCGGACACGCGTCGTAGTATTGTCGGCCTTGATGACATCAAGATAAGGCCAATCGATGGTGGCAAAGCGTGGAGAGTGCAGCGGGCGCAACCCATCGTAGTGGACATCGAAGCTGAGAGTGAGCCCGCTGAAATCAAAGTCTGGCAGATACTTGAGGCTCGAGTGTTCATAGAAGTTGTCGGCGTCATAAAGAACGAGGACGGCAAAGTCTGCGGCATCGCGGAAGACGCCGCTGACTTTGAAGGAGTTGGCAGTGGCCTGGTGCATGGCAGCAGCAGCGCCGAAGGCATCGAAACCGCGCAGTTGCATTGTTCGGTTGGGTTGGAGTTTGTAGATGGTTTCAGGCATGGCTATTCGAAGCTGTCGTTCAGATTGGGTTCGTTTCGTAAAGTTGATTGATTAGTGAAGCGCTCGCGTTGCTTTTCGCCGTAGACGACACAGAGAGCGGTTTGATTGGTGTTGTGCTGGCGAGCGCTGGGCTTAAGCAGATGGGTGAGAGGCGCCGAGACTGGGACGGTGACGCCGGAGTTGAGTTCGTGGGTGATTTCGTCCTGCACGAGGACGGCATTGTAGCGATCGGACTGGAATTCGCGGAAGGTATTGAGAGCCTTTTGTGCGGCCTGAGCGTGGGCGCGAGCGTAGCGGGAATTGGACTTCCACCGCTTGATCGCCTGCTCGTCATTTGGGTTGAGGATGGCCTGTTGCATAGCGTGCATCTCAAGGGATTGTGTGCGCAAGGCGAGGAAGTGGGCGAAGGCGAAGTGTTCGAAGTAGAGCTGCTCGATCTGGCTTGCCGGTGCCATGTCGGCCTCAAGAGCCTGGCGGAAGAGTTCGTAGTCTTCGCGCATTTCGATGGGGAAATTGTCGATGGATGTGGCAGTGAGCCCATGGCGCAGTGCGTTGACACGCGAGGCCTGTTTTCCTGTTTCGGTTGTTGGGCCAGTGGAGAGCCGGGCATTCTCACGGTTGGCCTGAATTTGCTGATTGGACGGCATGGTGGACTCCTCAAAAAAATGCGGGGCTCAACACTCCAAAAGAAGTAGTGTCAGCCCCGCTTACAGAAGATACGGTAACAAGTGAATTGTTCGTCAGCCGATTGCTGAGATCACTTACATTCTGAAAATAAAGGAGTTAGCTGCTGAAAAAAACCTTAAAATACATGTGAATGAAATTCGAAAGCAAGCCGACACAGTACACCACGGTTTTGAAGATGCTACAAATCATGCTTGAGAAGGGGCTGGTGACTCGTGATGATTCCGAGCGGGATCACCGCTTCGTACCGAGCCGGCCCCAGGAATGGACGCAACAACAGTTGGCTGGAGATCTGTTGCAGCGGGCCTTTGCTGGTTCGGCAAGCAATCTAATGAATGGCGCGCTGTCGGCCAAGAAGGCCTCGAAGGAGTAACTGGCAGCGATGAATAAATTGATTGAAGACATGGAAGGCTGTACCAAGTGATTTCTTGGGACTGTACTCGGAATGGCTTTGGTCAGGGGAGCCACGGGAGTGATTCGCGAAGAGCGTGAAAAAGTCTGTGAAGGTTCGATGAAATTAAAGTCGCTGACGGACGCGAGACCCTCAGTGAGTCATTGAGTAGAGGATGTAATTGATGCCGAAGCGGTAGCTGAGGCTGGTCATCTGTTCAGGGTATTCAGGCATATCGGCATGCTCCCAGGCATCGCCAATATCCATATTGAAGTTGATAGCAACGATCATGCGGCCCTGGTCATCATAGATCGCTCGCCATCGCGGTGGGATGGCTGTAGGTTGAACGGTTGTGGTGCCGTTGGGGCCTCGACGGAGGTGACGCAGACCTGGGATGAAGGTGCGCTCTTTGATTTCGAAGACAAGGTTCATGACGGGGTCTTCGTCGGTGATGTCGAGGATGGGTTTGCCGGGGAGGACTTTGGTGATCGAGGCTTCAAACAGTGCCCAGTCCCGGTCTCCGTGGAAGTCGTCGACGACGAGGAAGCCGCCCCGGTTGAGGTAGTCTCGCAGGCGGAGGACCTCAGGCTCTGAGAGATCCCACCAGGCGACTTGTGTCGCGTAGATCCAGGGGTAGTCAAAGACACGATTGTCGGTGAGTGGGGTGTGGCGGATTTCGCCGATGTGAACTCGGGTGAGTCGCTCAATGCCCTTGGTGAAATGGATCTCGGCTTCTGGCATGTCTTGCATCCACCAGCCGCGACCCCATGGACGACGGACGAAGGGCGCATCAGTATATTCAAGACGCAGAAAATAGAATTCAGCTTTTTCAGGGAAGCCGCCGAGGCCGGCGAGCAGGGGCAGTGCGAGCAAGAATAGCCAGACGCTACTTCTTCTTGCGGTCGAGACCGAAATGGGGATCATCCTTGTCGCCGGTAATTTTGATGGGGAGATAAGTTCCAACATCGTTCTTTGAGAATATCGGATTGAAGGGCTTGAGCGCCCAGCGCTTCCAGCCGCCGAAGGTATCGCTGACTTTGGAATCGAGGTTTAGAGAGCCATGGAAGTCTAGGGTGCCGGGTTCGACCTGATAGGAACCAGTCAGATCCACAAGTGCCCCGGGGACTACAAAGACGACGGGTTCGAAATCGAGCTTGCCTTCAGCCATTCGAAATTGACCGTTGAAAGTGGCGGGGATGTTCTCAAAGGTTTTGCCCATTGGGCGCCCGGAGGCGCGTTTGGCGAGGCCGTCGATCTTATCCTGAATCGCGTCTGATGTGAAATTGGCTTCGCGGATTTCAAAGCGGCCCTTGAGTTTGAGCTTCTCAACCACTTGAACATTTCCTCTTGGGATATCTATGCTGGACTTGAGGTTGACGGTGCCTTCGAGGAAGGGCTTGTTGCCTTTCATCGCGAGCTTGAGAATGTCCTTAAGGTCGCCTTTGGGCATGATCACGTTGAGGTGGATTGCTCGGCCAGGATGGCCTTTTAGGCCCACAACTTCACCTTTGGCAGTGAAGTAGGTGTTGCCCAGTTTTGCGTCCACTTGCTTCAGATATGTGTCGCCGTCTGCTCCGTCGACCAAGGCCTTGTATTGGACTGTAAGAGGGACAGGATTGCCTGCCATGGAGAGGCGGAAATTGGGGACACGGCATTCGCCTTCGGCGTCGATGGTTTCCAGAGCGCCTGAGAATTTGCCTGTCGATGCCATCGTGCCGTCGATGCCTTTGAAGACGCCGAGGTCGGCTTCCACATAGTTGTATGTGCCATCGAGTTTGGTCTGCCGAGGGTCCTGTCCATTCCAGGGACCGAAGTGGCCTGTTGCCGTTACGAGGCCTGGAGGCTTGGGAATCGTGAGAGTGGTTTGGTAGGAGAAGGGTTGGTTGGGGCCATTGGTTGTGAGCGTGAGTTTGGTGAGCGCGAAATCGAGGGGCTCTTTGCCGGCTTTGCTTGGAAGGATCACGAGCGTTGCTCCATCAGCGATGATGGTCTCGATGAGGATTGGGTTTTGCGATGGTGCACCGGGCTGCATCTTGGGACGCTCGTCCCTGGGTGGGATCGTGATCTTGAGGCCCTTAATGACGACGCGGTTAATGACGCGCGGGCCATTGTAGAGAGTGGCGATATCTGATTCGATCCTGATCTGGTCGAAGGCGATGATCGGCGGGATGTCGGTGCGCCGCTCAAAGTGGAGCTTGAAGTTTTTCCCGATTGCTTCGATCCTGGTGCCTTCGAGATGATTGAAGTCAAGCTCTCCGATGTCGACTTTGCTGTCGAATCTTTCTTCGAGGTAGGCAATGAGACGCTGGCGGGCGACGGGTTCCCAATCCTGCTTGGCCCTGCTCTTGATGTAATAGAAAAGCCCCAGCCCGGAGATAAGAATCAGGGCCAGGGCTATAACTAACTTTTTCATTGAGTGTTAACGATCTCGTTCGGTAATGATGTCGGCGATCGTTAGCACCGCCTTCCTGTAAGGAGAGTCGGGAAACGTATCAATGACCTGACGGGCTCGGGCGGTAAACTGTTGCGCACGTTCGTGAGCTTTTTCTACGCCCTTGTACTTTTCGATGATTTCAAGGACGGTGGAGAAGGGTACGCGCTCATAGCTGCGATCTTTGAGGATCGTTTCAATCATTCGGGTTTCTTCGCGGGTGGTTTCAACAAGTGAGTAAAGCAGCGGCAGGGTGACCTTGCCTTCGGCCAGGTCGTTGCCAACGGGCTTACCAAGGATGGTCTCTTTGGATGTGAAGTCGAGAATGTCGTCGATCAACTGGAAGGCCATGCCAAGGTTCCAGGCGAATTCACCAAGGCGGGCAGATTGGGTATCGTTTGCGCCACCGGCCATTGCGCCCAGGCGGCAGCAGGCGTTGAAGAGGCTTGCAGTCTTACGGTCTACCAGCTCCATATAATCGGCTTCGGAAATATCGATGTGGCCGAGGCGATCCATTTGGAGGAATTCACCTTCGACCATGGTTTGGGTGAGGCCAATAAGGATATCGAGGATCGAAAAATTGCGTTGGCGCATCGCGATCTGGAAGGCCTGCATATAGAGCCAGTCGCCTGCGAGGACGCTCATCTGATTGCCCCAGAGGGCGTTAGCAGAAGCTTGGCCCCGACGGGTTTTGGCCTCGTCGATGACGTCGTCGTGCACGAGTGTTGACGTGTGGATGAGCTCAACCACTGCAGCCAGCTGGATGGCTTCTTCTGTTGTCTCAGTGTTTGAGGAGACCAGACGGCTTGAGAGAAGCAGCAGGATGGGCCGGAGGCGTTTGCCACCGGCAGACTGCATGTGGTGAGAGATGGTGTTTACGGCGGCGATAGAGCCGACGGTTTCGAGCCCAATTGCTTTCTCAACGCGGGCGAGATCTTCGCGCACGAGGTCGAGAATTAGTTTCATCGAGACAGCTTGGGTCAGCGTCTTCATGACGGTCGCTCCAGTTTAGCCGAGAATAGGCGACGGAAATTTTGCGTGGTTAGCTCGTCGAGCTCTGGCAGGGTGAGACCGCGTAGGGCAGCGAGTCGCTTTGCAGTATTGACCAAATAAGCTGGCTCGTTGCGCTTGCCCCGGAAAGGAATGGGCGCAAGGTAAGGTGCGTCGGTTTCGAGCAGAATCCGGTCGAGGGGGATGAAGCTTGCGGCCTCGCGCAGTTTCTCCGCCTTGGGGAATGTGAGAACGCCTCCCAAGCCGAAGTGGAAGTTCATTGCGAGGGCTTCTTGAGCCTCGGCCACGCCTTCGCTGAAACAGTGGAAGATACCGCCGAGGGTTGTATCCCAATGTTGTTTGAGAATGTCTATCGTGTCGCGCCAAGCCTCACGAGTATGGATGATGATCGGGAGCCGAAGTTCCTTGGCCATATGCAGTTGTTTGATGAATACAGCGTGTTGCTCCTCGCGGGGCGAGAAGTCGTAGTGATAGTCGAGACCGATTTCACCTATGGCCACACACTTTGGATGCCGCGCAAGACGGTTTAGCTCAGGATATGTTTCCGGGGTTACGCGAATTGCGCTGTGCGGGTGAACGCCGACGGTTGCAAGGAAGGCTGCGTGCTTTTCGGCGAGCTGAATTGCTGCATCAAGATGTGGCGGGCCTTCACCGGTTCCGATGGCGAGCATGGTGCTAACTCCGGCGGCCAGTGCACGGGCGATCACTGCATCCCGGTCTGTATCGAATTGGTCGCTGTCGACGTGACAGTGGCTGTCGATCACTTCAGACGGGCTCCCACGGGTACTTCTTCGA